>NZ_JBSGEZ010000004.1:0-166664 GCF_053603155.1 Nocardia sp. NPDC004260
ACAACGCCGGGACGTGGCCAGTACTGCCAGATGGTGCGGTTCCGGCAAGCGGGATGAAGAGGAGTACGCGAGGAACCAGCGTCGTTACGTCCCTCCATGGGCCACCTGCTCGAACCTGGCGGATCTGGGCAGGACGCGGTGCGCACCCGCTGCTTTCGGGTGGGCGGGGAACTCCTTGATCGGTTTACCGAAGCCGGTCGGGAGGCCACGAGGAAGGTCTACGGCGTACTCGTGGCGATGCCGCAGGGACACAGTTGGGCTCCTACTTCGTCGAGCGAAACACAGTGAACACAGGAACCACCCGATCAGAGTCCTCGGTGGCGCGCTATCCTGTTGCGTGGCTTGGGGATAGACGCACCGACCCTCGAACGAGTCGGGTGGGGCGGAGCCGCCGTAGTAGTCCGAGGCCGGGAAAGTCGGTCACATGGCCCAGGGCGGCAGCGGTTTCGAGAAAGGCGGAGACTGTAATGCCGAAAGATGCGCCACCGAACGGTGACGCCGCGCCGGTGGACCCTGCGGGGCCGCGCCGGCGGGTATCGGAGATGCAGGCCAAGCTTCACCGTTGGGCGGCGGCCGATCCCGGCCGCCGGTTCGATGACCTGTTCAATTTCGTGCACGATCCGGCGACGCTGATCGTGGCGTTCGACCGGGTCGCGGGCAACCACGGAGCCCGCACTCCCGGCGTCGACGGCATGACCGTCACCGATGTCGAGGAACAAATCGGGGTTCGGGGGTGCCTGGATGACCTACGGGCCAGTCTCAAGGAGGGTTCGTTTCGGCCACTTCCGGTGCGGGAACGTAAGATCCCCAAACCGGGTGGATCTGGGAAGGTTCGTCGCCTCGGAATTCCGACGGTGACCGATCGGGTTGTTCAGGCCGCGCTCAAACTGGTGCTGGAACCGATTTTCGAGGCCGATTTCGAACCGGTCTCCTACGGGTTCCGGCCGAACCGGCGGGCCCAGGATGCGATCGCCGAGATCCACTACTACGGCACCCGCGGTTACCGCTGGGTGCTGGATGCGGATATCGAGGCGTGTTTCGCCCGGATCGACCACGCGGCCCTGATGGACCGGGTTCGGTTGCGGGTCAGGGACAAACGCGTCCTGGCGCTGGTCAAGGCGTTCCTGAAAGCCGGGATTCTCACCGAGCTCGGCGAGAACCAGGACACCATGACCGGCACCCCGCAGGGCGGCATCCTCTCGCCACTGTTGGCCAACATCGCGCTAAGCGTGCTCGATGAGCAGGTGATGGCGCCGTGGAAGCCGGGCGGGACGATGGCCAGTGAGGCCAAGCGGGCATACCGTCGCCGAAAAGGAGCGCCGACGTGGCGGCTGGTCCGCTACGCGGACGACTTCGTCGTGCTGGTCCATGGGACCAAGGACGATACCGAGGTGATGCGTGAACAGGTCGAGAAGGTGCTTTCGCCACTGGGACTTCGGCTTTCACCAGAGAAGACCACAGTGCGGCACCTGTCGGACGGGGTCGATTTCTTGGGATTCCACATCCAGTGGCGTCGCAAGCATGGCACGGACAAGTGGTTCGTCTACACCTTCATCGGTGACCGGCCCACCCGGTCGCTGAAGGCGAAAGTTCGTGCCTTGACCCATCGGCTGTCGCAGCAGGGTCTGGATTACGTGATCATGCGGCTCAACCAGATTCTGCGTGGCTGGTCCAACTATTTCAAGCATGCCGTGGCCAAGGACCGGTTCACCGCGCTGGCGCACTTTGTCTGGCAGCGGGTGATCCGGATGCTGCAAACCCGGCATCGCTGGGGTTGGAACGATATTCGCCGCCGTTACACCACCCACACCGGGCGGTGGTTGCCGATCACGGCAGCGGATGGGACCGCGTTGTTCGATATGGCCAGCACAACGGTTACCCGTTACCGCTGGCGCGGCCACGCAACCAGCTTGACGGGGAGAAACCGTGGAGAGCCCGTTGCGTCGAGAGTTGCACGGCGGGTTCGGCGAGAGGTCCGGGGAAACGGAGCAGGAGCAATCCCGCCACCGCGCCCCGGGCCTACTCAGCGGTAGCCCTGGCTATCCGAGCAGGATGCGATGTCGGAGCAGGGGGAAGCCTGCGCGGCCGTACATTTGGCGTTTGATCAGCTTCGTCTTCGTGTTCACGCCCTCGGTAGGTCCGCTGCTGTAGGGCAGGGTCAGCCCGGCGACGACGGCGTCGTGGTCCTGGTCGAGGCCGGTGAGGAACGGTTCGAGCTCGATGAGGCCAGCCTCTCGAACCTGCTTGATCCAGGCGTCGATCTCGGCGCCGCGTCGTTCGGTCATCAGCTGCGCGAACTCGCGAACCAAATCGGCCAAGGCGGTCATCTCGGGGCAGGCGGCCAGCAGATCATCCAGGTGAGAGCGTCGTCCGTCGGGCAGGTTGTCCGCACCGGTGGCAAGAACCTGCTCTACCGGTACATCAACCAGGGTCGCCTCGAGGGCGACCGGATCACACCGTCGCCACGGCGGGTGACCCGCTGGATTCTGACCCGCCTGCGCATCGCGGTCGAGGGCATCAGCCACAAGATGCTCACCCAGAATCTGCGCATGCTCGAACGCAATGGTCTGGTCGAACGCTGTGTGCATCCGACGGTGCCCCCGCGCGTGGAGTACACCCTGACCGAGTCGGGGCAGGCCCTGCGGGTGATCATCGGCAGAATGTGCGAGTGGACCCAGCGCTACCTGGGTGAAATCGAAGCTTCCCGAAGGCGTTTCGGCGCCTGAGCGTAGCGCGTTCGCGGGCTTGTGGGCGGCCCCCGGCACGACGGACGGGGGCCGCCGGTGTGTCACGACAGGGCCGCGACCATGGTGCCGGTGTCGGCGACCGTCTCGAACGAGATCGGCGCACCGTCGGCGAAGCGCCAGTGGTGGGTGAACCTGGCGCGCATCGCCCGGCCGGTGGTGCGCGAGACCGCGGTGTAGTGGCCCGTCGCGAACACTCGGTCGGCGACGCCGACTACTTCGTCGGGCAGTACCCGCAATTGGTCCCAGACCACGGTCATTCGGGTGAAGATGTCGGCCACACCGGAGTGCCCCACATAGATTCCCCCGTAGGGCAGGCCGGGTGGCACGGTCCAGACGATGGCAGGGCTGAACGCGGCGATGAGGGCATCGACGCGGCCCTCGGCCAACAGGGCGTACAAACTGGATATCAATGCGCTCTCCGGTGTCCCCGGCTTGGTGGATGCGGTGGTGTCGGTCATGAAACTTGTCCTCCTGCAAGATGTTTGCGATTGCGACTATCGGCACTCGGGCTCGACCCCGCATCGGCCGAACAGCCTACGGAATCGGGAGGTGGGGCCGATGGCACCTGGATGCCCGCCATCGAGTGCGAGATGGTCGGGAAGGTTCGGTAGGTCGTTCGGCCGATGACGAAGGCCTGCGGGATCGAGATCATCGAGCCGACGAGCAATCGGGAGGACACGTATGGGATTCGAATCCGCGGAACGGCCGCCGCGCACCGAGGAGCCGCCGCTGCGGGTCGCGGAGGTGCTTGCGGCGCTGTCGCTCACCACGGATCTGGCCGCGGGCATGACCTTCGAGAAGGGTTTGCGCGCGTGCGCGGTGGCGACCAGGTTCGCGCAGGACCTGCCCGGCAGTGATCCCATCATGCGCCGCACCGTCTTCGAGACGGCGCTGCTGCGGTCGGTCGGATGCACCTCGTACGCGCCCGAACTGGCTGCGCTGTTCGGCGACGACGTGGCGGTGCAGGCCGCGCTCAAGACGCTCGACCCGGGGGACGACGCGGTGCTCGCCGGACAGCTGGCCGGATTCGGCGCGTGGGCCGGAGCCGATGCGCCCAGGCTGGCACGGACCCTGGTCGAGGCGTTCCCCACCGTCGGGGTCGAGGCGATGCGTAATGGCTGCGAAACCAGCCGGGCCCTGGGATCGGGACTCGGCCTGCGCCCGGACTCGCTGGATGCCCTGGACCACGTCTACGAGCGCTGGGACGGGCTCGGCATCCCGGACGGGACCGCGGGACAACACATCTCACTCGCGGCCCGGATCGTTCACCTCGCCGAGCAGGCGGTACTGGCCCATGCGGTGGACGGAATCTCCGCTGCCACGACCGAAGTGCGCCGCCGCAGCGGCGGACAGCTGGATCCGGAACTGGCCGCGGAGTTCCTGCGCGACCCAACCGGCGCGCTGGCACCCCTCGACGATCGGGACGCCTTCGCCACGGTCCTGGACACCGAGCCGACACCGCACCACACCCTGCCGTACGGCTGGCTCCCGCAGCTGTGCGCGGTCCTGGCCCGCGTCGTGGACCTGAAGTCCCCGTGGCTGCTCGGCCACAGCGAGCACGTGGCCGCGCTGGCCGAACAGGCCGCCCGGCTGTCGGGCCTCGACGCGGCCGCCGCCCGCCGATTGCGGTGTGCCGGACTGCTGCACGACCTGGGCCGGGTGGGCGTGTCCAGCAGCGTGTGGGACAAGCCGGGGCCGCTGGGCGTCGCCGAGCGTGAACGCGTGCGCATGCACACCTATTGGACTCAACGCATCCTGGCCCGCGTCCCGGCCCTGGCCGCGCTGGCCCCCATCGCCTCCGCCCACCACGAACGGGTGGACGGCGGCGGATACCACCGCGGCGACTCCTCCGCCACGCTGTCGCTCGACGCCCGAATCCTCGCCGCCGCCGACACTTTCGCGGCCCTCACCGAACCGCGTCCGCACCGCCCGGCGTACCCGGTTCACGCCGCCGCCGAGATCCTCATGCGCGAAGCCGAGAACGGGGCGCTGGACGAACAGGCCGCGGCGGCGGTGGTGGAGGCGGCGGGACGACCCCGCCCGCCGACCGTGCTGCCCGCGGGCCTGACCGGTCGCGAGGTGCAGGTGTTGCGCCTGGCCGCACGTGGCCTGCGCAATCGCGAAATCGGTGAGCGACTGGAGATTTCGGACCGGACCGTGGGCCACCATCTGGCGCACATCTATCACAAGACGGGTCGGCGCACCCGCGCGGGCGTGGCGGTCTACGCCATGGAACACGGCCTCCTGCCGTGAACCACGAGCGAACAGGGAGTCCGCGGATGTCCGATGCACCATTGCGCCTGGCACTGCTCGGCCCCGTCGAGACGCGACTCGACGGCATCCGGTCGCCCCTGCGGCGGCCGAAAGCCCAAGCGCTGCTGGTCATGCTCGCTGGTCACGATCATCGCGTGGTCGCCAATGACCAGCTTATCGACGGCATCTGGGGTATCCACGCGCCCCGGTCCGCGGTGACCGCCCTGCGCAATCTGGTCCTGCACACTCGGCAGCTGCTCGCCACACCCGGCCGGGAGATCGTCACCGCCCCGCATGGCGGCTACCGTCTTGCCGTCGATTGCGAAACCGACACCGCCACAGTGGAATATCATTGGCGGACCGCGGAATACGCCCTGAGCGCCGGGCATCGCGCGGAGGCTGCCCGCGCCATCGATTCCGCCCTGCGGCTGTGGCGCGGCGATCCCCTGGCCGGTGTGCCCGGTCCGTGGGCGGAGGCCGAGCGGGCTCGCTGGCGCGAAATGCAGCGCGGCCTGCGGGAGATGTCCATCGACATCGCCTCCGTCACCGGGGATTCCCAGCGCGCGATCGCCGAGGCGACCGCCCTGCTCGCCCTCCACCCGCACTGCGAGCGAGTCTGCGGCCTGTTGATGGTCGCACTTGCCCGCGCCGGTCGCCGCAGCGACGCCCTGGCCGTCTACCGCGCCATGCGCGGCCGCCTCGGCCGGGAACTCGGCCTCGAACCGACCGCCGCCCTGTCCGACCTGAACTATCGCATCCTCAGCGATGACCCGGTGCTGCCGTCGCACTGGTCGATTCGAGTCAGCGACCCGCTGCCGGTTCCAGGGCGGTGAGCCAGAGATGGGTCAGTGTCCGCGCGGTGTCGTCGAGCGAGGGACCCGATTTCGACGCCGGATAGAAGGCGCGTTCGGTCATCCAGACCAGGGCGGTCGTGATGGCGTGCGCGCCCGTCGGGCCGTCGTCGCCGGGCAGGCCCGCGCGTTCTGTGATAGTCCGGGTGATGTCGCGGATGACGGCGACGGCGCCGTGCCAGCTGTCGCCGACGGCCGGGATCATCGGGGCGAGTTCGACGGCGGCGCGCATGACGCTGCCATGCTCGCGCCACATATCGCGGGTCTGATCAAGGCTGCGGCGCAGGGCCGCTGCCGATTCACCAGTGGCGTCGGCGGCGTGGATCTCGGCGCGCAGGGCGGTCACGGTGCGTTCGACCAGTGCGGCCAGTACCGCGTTCTTCGAGGCGAAATAGCACCTGCCGCCCGCCACGCTGCGGGCGAGTGCGGACACCACCCCGTCCGAGGCCGGGTCCGGCAGGACCCGGCCCGAGGCACCGGGCGGCCCCGATCTACCCGCCACGGACGCCGGGCCCGAGGACCGCGGTCGAGGTCCGGCGTGAGCGCGCACCGAGACTCAGGAGACCGTAGAGGCCACCGGCGACCAGGCTGCCGGACAGCCAGGAGAAGTCGGTGTTGCCCAAGGCTTTCGCTACCGGTCCTTGCATGGCCGAAACGACGCCGTATTGCCACGACCAACCGGCGACCAGCCCGGCGGCGAGGCTTGCCAGGCCGCGGATATTGATCGTGCCGTAGTCCGACGCCGCACCGGTGTAGAGCTCGGGAACCGAGAACGTGTGACGACGGACGAGGAAGTAGTCGATGAGCATGATCGACATCCACGGGCTGATCCACATCAGGATCGACACCATCCAGTTGTCGAAGGCGCGTGCGAAGCTGGACGAATCGACGAACACGGCCAGCACGGCGGAGGCGACCACAGCGGCGACGAGGGTGAGCTTCCAGCGTGCGATCCGGATACCGATAGTCAACGCGGCCAGCGAACAGGAGTACAGGTTGAGGATATTGGTCGCGATCGGGCCGTGCATGATCAGCAGTAGCACCGGGACGGCGAGCACCCCGAAGGTGCCGACGACGAGGGTGGACGGGTCGGCGTTGCCACCGACACTGGCCAGGCAGGCGCCGAGCGCGGCGAGCCAGACCGTCGGCAGGTACATACCGGCCGCCGATGACCAGAACACGGCTTTGCCACTGAGATCCGGTCGCGCGAAGCGACTGTAATCTGCGGCGTAGGGGATCCAGGTCAACCCCCAGCCGACACCGATGGCGGTCATGAGTTGTGTTGCCGCGGTGAGTTTTTCCCCCGGTGTCAGCGATGAGGACAGGGTCCAGTCCACGTGCGACCCGCCGAGCGCCACGACGGTCATCACCACCATGACCGCGACGGTGAGCGGAACGGTGTATTTCTCGAATGTGCGTATCGCGTAGAACCCGTACAGCGCCAGCGCGACCTGAACGATCATGATCACCGCTGCGACAACAATTTTCAATCCGATGTCGCCCCGGATGCCGAGCTGTTCGAGGACGGCGAGCACGGATCGAGAACGACCCACGTGTTCACGCCGACCCAGGCCATCGTCAGCAGACCCTGCACGACGGCCGGGAGCGCGGATCCGGTGCTGCCGAAGGCCGCGCGGCCGAGCACCATTTGGTTGACGGCGGTGCGGTGACCGATGACGTTGAACAGGCCGAACACCGTGCAGCCGAGGAGATTTCCGGCCACGATGACGATCAGGGTGTCGACCAGACCGAGGCCGAGGACGATCCCCAGGGCGCCGAGGACCCAGTTGATGGGTGCGATGTTGGCTCCGCACCAGATCCAGAACAGTTCCCAGGGCGAACAGTCTCGTTCGCCGTCTGGGATGGGGCGGACACCGTGGTCGTCGAAGCGGAGACCGGGGTCGACGAGGTTCGCGGTGGTACTCGTGGTGGCAGGCGGTTGCGGGGATGTCATGTGGTTCCTCTTTCGGAAGTGACTCACCTCATAAGAGCACCGCTGCAAGGGCTCGTGGTATGGACATACATCCACTGCTCGCCGGAGACGTGTGTACATTTCGATAGGTGCTGACCATTAGCAGACTCGTTGCCGATCCCGCGTTGGGTTTGCGGGTGGTGACACCGGATCTCACCGAGCGCCTCACGGCGGAGATCCGGTGGTTGCACACCACCGAGCTGCCCGATCCGTCGCGCTATGTCCGGCCGGGCGAACTGGTCTTGACCAACGGCCTATGGCTGGCGCACGTGCCGGCGGAGTCGTTCGTCGACGCGGTCTCGCGAGCGGGCGCGGTCGGGCTGGTATTCGGGCTGACCGCCGAGACACCGGCCATTCCGCCGGGGCTGGCCGAGGTGTGCCGAGCGCGGGGCCTGCCCCTGATCGAGCTGTGCGTCGGCGTGCCGTTCGCCGCGCTCACCAGCGCCGCCGCGCGCATCCAGCACGAGGTGCTGCAGGCGGAACTGACCGCGACCGTGCATCGCGGGGAAGCGCTGGCCACGGCACTGTCACGAGGTGGTGGCGCGGCGGGCGTGCTCGAAATCCTGCGCGGCGAAACGAATCTGCCGCTGCTGGTCGTCAACCGATCGGGCCGCTGTCTGGCCGCCATCGGCTGCGAGCCGACCGACGATCAGATCCGCGTCGCCGCCGCCGCGCTGCATCGCACGCCGCCGCCGCTCGAGGTCGACGTCCTGGGCTGCGTGCCCTCGCCGCTCTATCTCGTCGAGGGTGCGATGGGGCAGATCGACGCCGGCTTGTACTGTCTCGCGCCGGCCGCGGAGCTGACCGCGGCCGACCGCGAAGCGCTCACCCAGGCCGCCCGCTTCCTCAGCCTTGAAGTGACCAAACAGCAAGCGGTGCAGGCGATCGAGGCACGTTTCGCGGCCGAACTGCTGGAGATGATCCTGTCGGGTCCGCGGCGTGCCGGTGAGGTGAGCAGGCGCCTGCGCGCGTACGGAGTGCCCTCGGACCGGCCGCTGGCCGTATTCGCTCTCGCGCCTGCCCGCGCAGGCGCTCCCGAGGGCAGTGTGCCCGCCGCCGTCGCCGAGGCCGTCGGCGCGATCCTGGCCGCGCACGGAATTCCCGGATTCACCGCCGCGGGAAGCCGGGACGTCGTGGCCCTGTTCCCCTGGGATCGCAGCGCCGCCGAGGTGGCGCGCTTCGCCCGCGAACTGTCCGCGGAAACCGGCAGGCGGGTGCGGCACCCGCGCATCGTCGTGGGAGTGGGGGAGATCGCCGCCGATGCCGCCGCACTGCGGGAACCGCTGGTGCGGGCGCGCGAGATCTGCCACATCCTGCGGTCGAAGGACGGCCCGGACGTGGCCGGCTTCGCCGATATCGCGACCTACCGGATGCTGCTGGGCCTGCTCGACGCTCAGGTGCTGCGCCGTTTCTCCGATCACGTGCTCGGCATCATCCGCGACCACGATGCCCACGCGCACACCGAACTCGAGCACACGCTTCGGACCTTTCTCGCCCACCAGGGCCAGTGGGCGGTCACCGCCGCCGCCCTCCACGTGCACGTCAACACCCTGCGCAATCGCATCGCCCGGATCACCGAGCTGACCGGCCGCGACGTCAACCGGCTCGAGGACCTCGTGGACCTGTTCCTCGCGCTGGAGGCCGAGACGATCGGCCCGGCTCCCCGGGGCGAGACACGGTGACCCGCACTGCGGATCACCGCGCCGCTCACTCCGGGTACACCGCCGGATCCACGTCGTACACCGGCAGCGGCCGTCGTGGTGTCGATGGATCGTCGCGGGCCCAGGCGGCGACGTCGCGGCAACGCGCGAAGGTCACATCCGCACACTCCTGGGCGTAGGCGATGAGGTTGCGCAACGCCCGCGTCCGGCCCGGCCGCCCGGTCAGGAACGGGTGCATGCAGACGTTGAACAGGCAGCGGTAGTGGCGCATCCCCTCGAGCTCTATGCGCCACATCTGCTCCACCTTCAGCGGTGACTCGATGACCGAACCGATCCGCGGTTCCGGCAGGTACGCGTACTGTTCCCAGTCGTCGAGCGACCAATGCACCGGCAGCTCCACCACCGCGCCGTGCGGGCTGTCCACGAGATACGGCCGGTCGTCTCCCATCAGCGACGAGTCGTAGGCCAGCCCGAATTCGGCGACGAGGTCGACGGTTTCGCGGGTGGCACTCCACATCGCGGCGCGATGCCCGGCGATGTCGATGCCCTGTGCCGCGAAGACATTCAGCGCGCGTTCGAAATCGGCGCGTTCACCGCCCGCAGGCATCGACGTCGGCGGGCGGTGGCTGTAGGAGTGGTGCGCGACCTCGTGCTCTCGGTCGGCGATCGATCGTGCCAGGCCCGGCCGTTGTTCGGCCACCCATCCGGGCACGAAGAACGTGGCAGGCACCGACATCTCGTCGAGCAGATCGAGAATGCGCGGCACCCCGACGTCCGGTCCGTACGACTGGTGCGACATCACCATGGGCTGGTCGGCGTATCGCCGGCCCTCCGCCAGGATCGGGGTCTCGGCGTCGACGTCGAATGTCAGCGTCGCCACGGCGGCCGCACCGCGGTGCCACTCGGTCATGTCCGGTCTCGCTCGCGCCAGGCCCGCGCGGTGTCCAAAGTGGCCATGGGATGCAGCATCGCACGGTCGAACGGGTCGAGCGCGATCCCGGCCGCGACGCGGCGCGGCAGGTCCGGATTGGCCAGCGCGCCCTGGCCGAGGGACAGCACGTCGGCATGCCCGCCGATCAGGACGTCGGCGGCCTGGGCCAGGTCGTGCATGCCGCCGTTGGCGATGACCGGGCGGCCGGACACCTCCTTGGCGAGGCGGGTGATGGTGTCGCCGCCGGGGAACCGGGCGGTGTCCAGGAAATTCCTGCCCTCGCTGGCGATGTGCAGATAGGTCGCGTCCGCCAGGGCCGCGAAGACGACCCGCGCGTCGGCCTGCCCGCCGGGCCAGCGGTAGGTGAAGTCGTTGACCTTTGTCTGCGACAGCCGCACACCGACCGGAAACGCCCCGAGTGCGTCCCGGATGGCGTGCAGCACGCGCGCGGTCAACCGGATCCGGTTCCGCACCGGCCCGCCGTACTCGTCGGTCCGCTGATTGGTGTAATCGGTGAGGAATTGGTCGAGCAGATAGCCGTTGGCGGCGTGGATTTCGACTCCGTCGAAACCCGCCGCCCGGGCATTCGCCGCGGCGGCGGCGAACCCGGCGACGACATCGTCGATATCGGCGGCCGTCATTGCCCGGGGGACGTCCCACGGTCCGCCGGGGCCGCCGTAGTCGGGCATCATCTGACCGCGCGGCCGGATCGCCGACGGCGCGATGGTCTCGAAGCCGCGGGCATTGCCCTGCGAGAGGGCACCGGCATGCATCAACTGCGCCACGATCGGTGCCCCGGCCGCGTGCACGGCGTCCACCACCGTCCGCCAACCGGCGACATGTCGGTCGGTGACCAGGCCGGGCTGGTTGAAATACCCCTGGCTGTGGGTGGCGTCGGGGTAGATGCCCTCGGTGATGATCAGTCCGAACCCGCCCACCGCGTAGTCGCGGTAGTACTCGGCCATCTGCGCGGTGGGGGTGCCGTCGGGGTCGGCGGAGACGCGGGTCATCGGCGCGACGGCGAATCGGTTGCGCAAGGCCAGCGTGCCGAGCGTGCACGGCTCGAGTGCCGGGTGGGCCAGGTCAGTGGTCGTCATCGGTGCTCTCCTCGGTGATGGCGGGTAGGACGGTCATGGCCAGCGGGGTCGGTCCGGCGCCGTTGATGACGTTGTGGTCCTGCGGGCAGGCCGAGACCACGACGAGGCAATCCATCTCGGCACGGAAGGTGATCGCGTCGCCGGGCGCGGTAGCGGCGTCGAGCCAGGACAGGTCGCCGCCGGCGGTGACCGGGATACGCATGAAGACGTTGATCGGCTGTGGGATGAACGGCACCCGATGCCCGTGTTCGGCCAGCGCTCGCCGCAGGTTGTCGGCGCAGCTGGCGTGCACCGGATCCCCGTATGCCGCATAGCGCTCCGGATCGCAGGCCGCGATCAGCATGTCGTGCACACCGGGGGAGGTATCGGCCAGATAGCTGAGGATGGGGCGGCGCCGGTTGGTGACGAAGTACTCGCCCAGCGCCGGAAACAACCGGCCGGTGTGGGTACGGGTGTGCGAGGCACTGTGATGCTCGGTGATGTCGTAGGCGTTGTAGGCGAACACATCCCCCACCTGGCCGCCGCAGACGTCGGTGATGCGCAATCGCTCGCCGGATCGCAGGATCACCGACCGGGCTTCTCTGGCGGGTATGGTCACCGGCTCCGGATAGCTCAACGCTGTCATGCCACGAGTCAACAACACGACCCGTACCTCCGACAGTGGATACTCACACATTGTTTCGGGGGCAGTGGTGTATATTCACACATATCTACCAGTAGTGGGTGCCGCGATACCGTAACGACCGACGCGTTTCGTACCGCGATGATCGGAAGCACCCATTCGAACCATGATCAGTGCCATCGCCATGGCCGATGCCCTCGACCGGGGTGAGACGACCTCGGTGCAGCTGATGACGGCCGCCGTCGCCCGTGCCCGGCAGCCGGATGCGGCCGGGGTGATGATCAGCGTCACCGGCGAGCGATCCCGCTACCAGGCCGAGGCCGGCGACCGCCGCCGCCGGCGCGGCTCCCGCCGCAGCCTCTTCGATGGGGTCCCCGTCGCATGGAAGGACCTGTTCGATGTCCAAGGCGCCGTCACGACCTGCGGCTCGGCCGCTCACCGCCACGACCGGCCCGCCGTCGTGGACGCGCACCTGGTCCGGCGGGCGCACGACTGCGGTCTGGTCACCATCGGCAAGACCAACCTCAGCGAATTCGCCTTCTCCGGCCTGGGGATCAACCTGCACTTCGGAACCCCCGCCAATCCGCTCGATCCCCGTCTGGTCCCGGGCGGATCATCGTCCGGATCGGCGGTCGCCGTCGCGACCGGAATCGTTCCCCTCGCCGTCGGCACCGACACCTCGGGATCGGTCCGGGTGCCGGCGGCGTTCTGCGGCATCGTGGGGTATCGCGCCAGTCCCGGCCGGTACGGGCCGCACGACTTCGCACCGCTGTCGGTGACACTCGACAGCGTCGGCGCTTTCGCCACCACCGTCGACGACATCATCGCGCTCGACCGTACGCTGCTGCCACGCCGGGCGTCCCGCCCGGCCGTACCGCCGCGATTTGTCGTCCCCGCGGGGGAATGGTCCGAAGACGCAACGCCCGGCATCCTCGACGACTTCGCCACCGGCGTCACTGCGCTTCGTGCTGCCGGCGCTGATGTCACTGTGCGGCAGGTGAACTCGCTCGCGACCGCGCAGGCTCTGCTCGACCGCAACGGCACGATCGTCGGTGCGGAGGCATACCTGCTGCACCACCACCGGCTGCATTCGACGATGCCGATCGAACCCGCGACCAGGCGCAGGCTCGCCGGCAATGCGCACATCGCCGACACCATCGCGCCCGTCTATGCCGACATGCCCCTGCTGCGTGCGCTTCTCGCGGCCGAACTCGACGGGGCCACGCTCCTGTGCCCCACCGTGCGTCATCCGCCACCGCGCATCGCCGACCTCCGCGCCGACGCCGCCCGCTACGACCGGGCCAATGCCACCTCACTGCGCACCACCATGGTGCTCAGCTACCTCGGCACCTGCGGTATCACCCTGCCGGCACCCGTGGCGGCGGACGGGTTGCGCACCGGAATCCTGCTGTCCGCGCCATCCGGTCACGACGACACCTTGCTCGACCACGCGGCCTGGGCCCAGCGCGTGATCACCGGGCCGGTGTCGCGATAGCCGGCCCACGCCGCAGCCGCAGGCAGATGCTGTGCGGTGTATCCGTTCGACTACCGGTTCAGCGGCGACGCGCGCCGGAGCCTGCGGCCGGACCGAGCGATCGAGTCCGACCTCGCATCCGCACCAGGAATGACTGGACGACACCCCTGAGATCGACGTGGGGCGCTCGGCCTCATCCTCGCGGTGGCATGAGCACCGCGCGGGAGACCGCAGGTGGATGCGGGGAACACCGGCGGTGATGATCATCCCGGGCTCGGAGCCTGCGCAGGTTCTTGATCAATTCTCCGATCTGAGCCAACGAAGGATTCCCCGCCGGCTCGAGCGGATGACACGTGTAGTTTGTCTTTCGGTCTCGACGCGCTCCCGGAGTCCCCCCTGCTGCTCGACGACATCGCCCTCGAGGCCAGCGACCCAGCTCGCAGTGTCTCATCATTTTGCGGTCGTGAGTGGTTGTCGTGGTCCGATCCGCCAGGGCAGCTGCTGTGCCGGGACCGCGGCGAAGGCGGTGTCGGCGTCGCGCTGACCGAGTTCGATGGATGCTTCGATGAATTCAGGGTCGAAGCACAGGTAGCTGAACAGGTCGCCGCGGCGGGGGCCGTCCCCGCCCAGTACGCGGCCCAGCAGCCGTAACTCCGCTTGACGCAGTGTGGGCACGATGCCGCCGCGCCGGTGGCGTTGGGTGGCGAATACTTCTTCGGCGAGGGTGCCGAGGGTCGCTCGCGCTGGTGGGGTGATGGCAAGGAAGGGGATGACCTGTCGTGCTCGCCCGGTCGTGGTGGCGGGCTCGGTGGTGTCGACCAGCGTGTTGACTTTCGCGAGCGTGCGCAAATCCTCGATCATCCGATCGACCAGAGCGGCGTCCATCAGCCGCACGATGACGTCGTCCACATCCGGCGGCGGGTCGTTGCCGGGTGCCGACGCGGTGGCGTCGACGTCGGCGACGGGGTGGGTCGCCACGACGGCGATCGCGTCGGTGCCCAGCGCGATCGCGGGTTTCAGCGGTGCGTTGAGTCGTACCCCGCCGTCCAGATACCACCCGGCCCACGGTGGCGGGTCGCTGATGCGCACCGGTGGGAACACGATCGGAATCGCCGCCGACGCGAGCACATGCTCGGCCGTGATAGCGGCGGACACGTAATCGATCGGCCGTTCATCGTCGGATGGTGGCAGCGGCGCGGTGTCGGCGTGGTCGACGAACACGACGCTGCGGTTGTCCGCGCCGGATGTCGCGACCACCGCGAGCGCGGTACGTTTCTGGGCGATGTTGCTGCGTAGCTGATCCCAATCGATGACGGTCCGGGCCGTGCGGTACAGCGGAGCGGTGTCGAGCAGATGGGTCAGTGCCGCTCCCGGTATGCGCAGCAACTGGCCGGTGGCGCGGCCGGCGAGGCGAGGGAATGCGATGGTCGGGGACCGGAACACGTCGCCGACGGTGATGTCGCGCCACACCCGCAGTGCCTGTTGCGCTTGGTCGTCCGGCGGCAAATGCGCCAGGGCGGCGAAGATCGTCGCGTTGATGGCACCAGCGCTCGTACCGAGGAACCGCACCGATTCCACGCCGGCACGGTATAGGCGCGGCACCAGCACCGATAGCACTCCGGCCTCATAGCCGCCGCGGGCTCCTGCGCCCGCCACCACGATGCTCACCCGGCGGGGTGGGGCGTCAGACCATTTGTTCATCAGTGAAGTTCCTTCACGCAGTTGAAGTGAGTTCCTTCACCGGTCTCACCTACGCCCAGGAGGGACGGCGCTATCTCCCGACTCGAGTGGGCGGCCTGTTCAGGATTACAACCGGTCTTCGGCAACTCTGCCGCAAACCGCAGGGAGGGCGGGAGAGAACACGCCGAGATCGACTCATCGATACAGGGTTGCGGGCACGAGGAAACTGTCGAGGCAGGAGTCGTCGGCGGCCCGGCAGATGCCGGTCGGGAAGTCGGCCGGCGCGCGGTAGCCGGGTGGGGCGTCCACCGCGATTTCGTCGCGGCGCAGCCGACGACATCGTCACGCCCTGCGAACCGAGCGCACTTGCCGTCGCCACACTGGTGGCACGCCATGGTCACTGGCCGCGAGGGGTTGTTCTGGCACACTGTGGCCGGTGGCTGCGCAACGGACATGGCTGGGCGGCAGGGTCGATGTGTTCATGGCCTTTTCCGACCCGTCCGAGTAGTGCTACGTGTCGTAGGACCTTTACCCGACGGGTTGATGTATCGTCCGCATAACCGATCCAGGTCCGGGTGTTCACAACGTTACGCGGAGGGCGAGTGGCAGGTCGGCCGCTTCTAGTCCACCACGACGTGGCCCTCATCCAACCGTAACGACGCCCGGGCACGGCGGAACCCGTGACGTTGATGTTTCGTGGGGCCCAGGCCCGCGAACCGGCATCCGGATCGGCCGGGCTCACCATTTTCCTTGGCGATCTCCCGCAGCGCGTCCTTCTCCAACTCCGCGTCGGCCAACCGGCCGACGCGGCTGTGTCTTCATGGACCTGCGGGCGGCTGGTTCGATGGTCGATCAGGGTGCGCGCAGGCGAATCGGGCGAGTCCAGCGGCAAAGGAGTCGAACATCGGCTCGAAAATGCGTCGCACCACGAGGGATTCGATCGGGCGCAGAACCGGTGCCGGGTCCAGGTGTACCTGCCAGACCAGGCGGCAGCGGTCGGGTCCGACCGGATCCAAGGTGATGTCCTCGATCATTGTGCGGGCCAACGGGATCGACATGGCGTCGGCGGAGAACATGAATCGGGCGCCGGGCTCCCAGGCCAGGAAACGTTCGCGCACGGTGATCCAGCGCAAGTGGATGTCGCGGATCGTTCCCACGTCATGCGGGGCACTTCCGTACCAGGTAGTGGTCCGGTATCCGGCGGCCCACTCCAGTTGCCCTTCGCCGGTGGCGAGTATGTCGAAGGTGCGCTGCGCCGATGCCGTCACGATACGTTCGGTGCGCAGGTGGCAGCGCATCGCAGAGATGTCATCGAGGCTGCTCGGCCGCAGCGCGTACATCGTCATTTCGCGGCGACCAATCTACGGGTCAGGCGAATCGTGGTGCGGCGCGGCAGGTACCGCGGCAGACGCGCGGACACCGCGTTCGCCAGTCCGGATACCACGCTCGGCCGGGGCGCGTGGCGGTCCAGTTCGCGGAGTGCCGTGTCCACCACCTGCTCCGATGTCTGCCTTCGGCCGACGCTGGCGGCCTCGCCCGCGACATCGAAGAACTCGGTGTCGGTAGCACCCGGGCACACGGCGAGGGCGGTGACGCCACTGCCTTCGAGTTCGCCCCACAGCGCCTCGGTGAACGACAGCACGAACGCCTTCGTCGCCCCATAGACGGCCATGAACGGGATCGGTTGGAACGCCGCGGTGGAGGCGATGTTGATCACCGCTCCGTCGCCGCGCCGAATCATGTCCGGCAGTACCGCCCGGGTCAGTTCCGCGACGGCGGTGATGTTGACCGCGATCTCCTCGCGCGTTCGCGCCGAGTCGTGGTCGACGAGCGGTCCGTGGGTTGCGAAACCGGCATTGTTGACCAGCAGGTCGATCGGGTTGGCGTCCGCGCTCAGCACGTCGGCGAGTCGCTCGACGTCCGTGGGGATCGAAAGGTCGGCGGTGACGACCCGAGCCCGAATGCCGAAGGTGCGTTCGAGGTCTGTCGCCAGCTTGCGCAGCCGATCCTCGCGCCTGGCCACCAAGATCAGGTCGCAACGTCTTTCGGCCAAGGCTGTGGCGAACGCCGCGCCGATCCCGCTGCTGGCACCGGTCACGACCGCGGTCGCGCCTTCCCAGTTCCTCATGTTCGCCTCCCGAAGATGAACAGGTGTTAAGCTAGCAATACTTAACAGCTGTTCAGTGATCCTTGTCAAGGGAGGCTCGATGACCGATACACGCCAACGACGAGTACGTGGAGAGGGCGAGCGGCTGCGCGCGGAGTTGGTTGCCGCCGCGATCGAACTGCTGTTGGAACCGCAGGCGTTGCCGACGCCGTCGCTGCGGGCCATCGCCCGGGCCTGCGGCGTCGCGCCCAGCGCGGTTTACATGCACTTCCCGTCTCAGGACGCGCTGAACTACGCCGTGACCGAGGAACTGTTCGGTCGGCTGCGGCACGCGCTGGATGCCGCAGTCCCTGCGGACAGCACTCGTGCCGACCGACTGCGCTCGTTGGTCGATGCCTATCTCACCTGGGCCGAGAACCATCCGGGCGCCTACCAATTGCTGTTCGAGCGCCCCGATCCCCCGACCGAGTTCGGCACCGGGCCAGGGCTGGATCTGCTGGACCGTCTCACCGATCTGTTACCCACCGCCGAGAAATCCCCGGATCTCGCGCTGCGTGTGTGGTGCGCCCTGCACGGCGTGGTTTCGCTGCGTATCCACAAACCTACGGCCCCCTGGACATCGGAACCGCATTCCGACGCATGGGCTGTCGTCGCAGCCCTCGCCGACCTACCGTGAGCTCTCGGCCGGGGTCGGCGATACCACAGGAGATTTCCCTTCTCGGAATGTCCATCGGGCGCGCTACGGGGATGGACGGCGCTGCTCGTTCCGATGGCGCTCAGCGCCGATCCGTTTGTGCTGCGTGTTGGTGTGGTGCCGGCGGCGTGGGGGTCGTTGCGCGCGGACCCGCTGCGCGCCGACGGGCGCTTCTCGACCGCACTCGATGAGGCGACCTGGGCTTTGTACGCTCCGGGACTCGGCGATCGCAAAGGCTGCAATGGAACGGTCCGTGCGTACCGAGTTCACCGAGACTATGGGGGACGGACGACAGCGACGAAAGAGGAAGCCAGCCTGAGGATCGCCTGGAACTGGTGAGCGCCCAGATCTAGAGGCGTGGCGATGCGTACACGAACTGTAGGTCATCAACGCGCAGCTGACCAGCATCGGCGCGGCAACTCGCCGACGAGGCGTTGCCGGCTGTCGAGTGGGTCTTCACCGCGGATCGGCTGAACCGGTTGGGCGACTCGCATCGCGCGTGGGCAGGATGCGTTCTGGCTGGCTGCGGTGCGGGATTCGTCGGGAAGCGTTCCTGAGCCCCTACCTCGATCGGAGGACCTCCGACACGCGTGACCCGACCATATTGTGTGCCAACGGTGCTGCGTAGCAACGTGGCGGATGGAACGCCGCGGCCACCGTTTTCGGCAACGTTGGAGGTGAGGTCAGCTGCGATACAGCCCGGGTTTGTTCGGTCGCGGCCCCGGTGTGGCATCGGCACGGGGGGCGGGTTCCGCAGGGCCCGGCGCGTCGGCTACGCGGCGCCGACTGTCGGCCTCGGCGGCTCTGGTGTCGACCTCGCGTCGCGCGAAGGCGATATCGCGTGCGCTGCGCACGGACAATCGGCCGAGTGAGGTCGCGGCGAAGAACAGGATCAGCGCTCCGAGACCATAGAAGTAGGCCAATTGCAGCAGGGCCCGTTTCAGATCGGACGTGGCGACGGGTTCGCCGACATCCCCGATTTTCAGGGTGTCCGCCAGTATCGGCCCGATGACGAACCAGAAGCCCGCTGCCGCTGCCAGCCACGCGCCGAAGCTGGCCACGAGCCGGTTGCGGCTGGCCAGCATGAGCAATCCGCCGATGATCGCGGCGACGCCGGGCAATACCTGGAGCCACCCGCGCGCCGCCGTCCACACCCACGGGTCGTCCGGAGTGAACGCGAAGTCGAAGTAGGGTCCGATGAACGGGATCAGCGCACCCCACAAGCCCAGCAGTAGCACCGCGAGCCCGCCGAGGGCTCCTCGGCTACGGGGAATTCGAAGGCGACGGCCGTGGTCTGTGTGAACGGTGTCGTCGACGTCTCTCATGACGCCTCCATTCGTCGAAGTAGGTGCATATGCGGCCTACCCTTTGCGCACCGCCATACGCACGGAAACGCGTGCGGGTCCGCTGCCTGCGGTGATCGGCGGTTTCGAAGGCCATCGGCGGCCGCACGGATGATGTGACCGGCCGACCCGATCCCTTTCATCGGAGGATCGCCGTGGTCAGCCGCGTTCCTGACCGTGATTTCCGGCGGCCTCGCGTTCGGCGACGTACTGCTCGCGCCACCGCTCGACGAGCGGAGCCAGTTCGAACGCCGGTGGTCGTTCGCCCCGGCGGCCGAGGTTGCGGCGGTGTCCGGCTTGATCGGCCGGGACCGGGATCGTGGCAGTGATCTCCCGCTCGCGCAGGCCGGTGCGAGTGGTGGCCGAGTCGGCTGCGGACCTGGACCGCAGATGGAAACTGGCAATCGCATCCCTCGACGCGACAGGCGCGACGACGGCACCGAGTCCGGTTCGTCGGGGCTGAACGCGACGACCAGGCCGCACTCCGCGCAGCCAAGGTCTCACGCGGGGCCGTCCACCGGAATTCGACCCGACGCCTGTCGGCAGCGCAATGTCGTCGAGCGATGCTTCAACCGGCTCGAGCAGTTCCGCGACCTGTCCACCAGCCACCGCACTGGGCGGCGGCTAGGCCCTCGCACGTGCCGTCGATGATCAACACGGGCGGATGCATTCGGCGAAGGAAGTCGGTCTATGTGGAGGCCGTTCAGAATTGACGCGTGTCTGCGGAATTCGGCTCAGCACGTCTAGCGTGTGCTGGTGAGTCGCAGCTGGTCGCAGTGAGTTTCTGGTGTGGAGGCTTTTGCTACCGGGGCGCCGAGACAAGGGGGCGGCCGTTTACAGCGGCGCGGTGGTGCTATTCGGTGAAGGACACGACATAGTGCCTCGACAACGGCTTAGACCAGACGATCAAGGAGGTTGACGTGGCCGAGAAGAGTTACCGCTCCGCCGATACCGGCGAATACGTGAGCGAGGAGACCGCAGCGGAGAACCCGAAGACCACCCTCGGTGAGGATGAGCCTCACGACGGGGACAATCGGCGCGACCGCTCAGCAATTACTGGGCATTTCGTCAAGCCTGACACCAGCCGCCGTCACCCCGACACCACCGTGACCGAGAACGGATGACGCATCGAGTCGCGCCACAGTTACGCGGCGGCGGCCAGTCCGGCAGCCGATGGGAACTGCTCCGCGACAACGGCGTTCGATGTCTTGGCGCTGTCGCGGCTCGCGGTGACCAAGCGGTGGCCTTCGCGACTGAAGACCCGCAGTGCATACAGGACTCTCGTGCTTCTTCACTATCGCTGGGGCGGCAGGACCCGCGAAATTCCATACCGCCACCCGGCCCTCGTTACCGCCAGCCACCAGGGACCCTCCATCCGGTCCGAAATCCGCGGCGCACACTCCTTCTGGACGGCCGGACAGAACCGCGCCCGGCCCCGGGGAGAGGGTCGGCCACGTTCCACAGGCGGATCGCGCCGTCGGGAGCTCCGACGGCCAGCATGCGCAGGACCGGTGGCTTGTCCGGGCGGGAGGCACCTCGTCGGGGTCGAGTCCGCGGTCGATGCCTGCCGCGGAGCGGGTCGTTTGTGACTGGTCGGTCTCAAATCGTGGTCACGAAGCCGCCGTCGATCCTCAGATCGGATCCGGTGATGTTCGCGGACCGGTCGCTGGCCAGGAATACGACCAGGTCGGCAACCTCATCCGGAGTGGTGAACCGGCCCATGGCGGCAGCACCGGCTGTCGCGGACCGCACCTGTTCCGGAGTCTGACCGCTGGCGTCGGCGATCGTGTCGGCCACCCCACCTTCGTCCAGCCACAGCCCTGTCGTCACGGGCCCGGGGCTGATGGAGTTGACGCGAATATTCTTCGGCCCCAATTCCTTCGACAATGCCTTGCCGAAATTGGTGACGGCGGCCTTGGTGGCGCAGTAGTCGTAGATGCCGGGGTCCGGATAGTACGCATTGACCGATCCGACAATGACGATCGATCCACCGCCACGGCGATACATCTGTGGCAGCGCGGCGCGGGTCGGCCGCACAGTCCCCATCACATTGAGATCCCAGGACGCCTGCCACTGGTCGTCGGTAACGCGGGCGATACCGCCCGGTTGGACAGTAACCGCGCCGACGTTGTTGACCAATACATCGATGCCACCGTGATCCGCCGCAGCCGCGATCAGGTCATCCGCGCCGCCGGGCAGCGACAAATCGGCGGATACAAAAGTCACTTTCCCGGCATCCACCAGCGCTCCGAGACCGGCTCCTCGGCTGCGTGATCCGGCCACCACGTAGGCACCGGCGTCCACCAGCGCCTGGCTGATCGCGAGTCCGATACCTTTGCTGGCGCCGGTCACCACGGCGACCTTGCCCGACAGGTGTAGATCCATACGTTTCTCCCATCGCCAGCTCGGTTTGTGACTCCGAAGACGCTACGCCCGGCTCAGCTCTCTGCCTTGTCGAAGGCATACGGACTCTCCGAAATGCTTTCCATCGGCGTTTTCCGCCGCGTCTGTGAAATCATCACCGAGCCCCCATGAATCCTGGGCCGTGAACGTGGTCGCCGTCCCGAGCATCCGCACGACCCCGCACCCGACGAGCACTACGAGAACAACTCCGTGTGTTCGGCGATGTACCGCCCAACCGTGGATGGTGGCTGTCCTGTGATCTTCTCGACGTCGTCGGTGGCTCGGTCGTAGCGCCCAGCGCGGTGCAGCAGTGCCATGGTGGCCAGGTGCTGCTCGACGTGCGGGGGCAGACCTCGGGGCTCGAGGACCTGCTCGACCCAGGTTTCCTGGGGAATGTCGGTGCCGCGGATCGGCCGGTGTAGTCCCAGGGTGTACTCGGCGGCCAGGCCATCGATGTCCAAGCTCTGCGGACCGGTCAATTCGTAGACGTCGCCGATGCGGTGAGCGGGATCTGCGAGTACTGCCGCAACCGTGCGTGCCACGTCGCTGGTCGCTATCGGTGACGTTCGACCCGTTCCGAAGGGGAGGGCCAGTACGTTTCGCTCGCGCAGCGACGGTGCCGCTAATCCGGTGAAGATCGGATTGTCGAGAAACACCGTCGGCCTGATGTGCACGGCCGGCACGCCCGACCAGTTCACGACGTGCTCGGCGAGATAATGCAACCGATGCTGGCGAGACTCGCCCACACTGGTCAGCGTCATTTGAGAGACGGTCATCTGAGACATGTTCACGACCACCTCGAGCTGGCCGTATGCCAATGCGGCGTCGCAGACGACCACCGTCGCCTGCAGGTAGCTCGGCGAAACCCCCATCGAAAAGAACATGCGATCAGCACCGGTCATCGCGTCGAGCACATCTCGCGGCTCGGTCAAATCGCCGACGACGACTTCAGCGCCCAGCGCACGCAGCGGCTCGGCTCGGGCGTCGTCGTGGTGCACCAACGCGCGAACGCGCTCCCCCCGTTCCCGCAATCGCTCGATTACCTGCCTGCTCACGCCACCGGTGCCACCACCCGCCCCGGTGATCAAGTACAAGCGCGCACTCATGCTCGCTCCTCACGGTGTGTTTTCCCAATGCTCGGCCAGGGGAGTGCCGGCGAACCGCTCGAGCATCACACGGGACAACAGCAGCACCGAGCTACGTGGCCGGTGGTTCACCACGAGGCGCTGGGCCTTTCCGGCGGCGTCGAAGGTGACCAGAACAATGACGTGAATCGGCACGCCGCGGACCGATGAGGTGTAGTCCTCGAGAAAACTGTTCTCGCCGCATGACCCGGCGTAGTGGAAATCTTGAAACTCGTATATTTCACGGGCGGCGACCACGACTTCATGGACGGCTTGCGCGCCTTGTATGACGCCGTCCCACGCCGCGCCTTCCCCGGTTACATCGTCGGCGAGATCGTCCAGCCACGCTGGATAATACGGCTTCCCCAGGTATGTCGATGTCACGCCGCGCCTCCCGTGGAATCCGGTAGCGAGCCGGCTCGCCGACACGCGCCCACGATGTAAGACCTAGGACCCGTGCAACTATATCGACCGGCAGCCCCGGTTGCGGAAAGCCACGTGCGGCACCGCGTCGATGATGCCGCCGAGAACTTCCCGGCGGCGACGGTGCTCTGACGGCCGACCTGTGCCGCTGCTGACCGTTCTGGAGCGCCGGTCCGACGGCGCCATCCGGCTGTACTGGGCAAGCGATCCGGCCACTACGCCTCCGGTTCCGGCGATGGTGAGTCCGACACTCGCCCGCGAACTGGTGACGACGCTGACGGAGTTCGCGGATATTGTGGCGATTCGGCGCTGGCGGAGGCGACCCGCTTGCCACGGGCCGGGCAGATCGGGTCAGCCGAGTTGGGGGACCACGCTGTGCACGCGGGTGATGAAAGTGGCGAAATCCGCCATGAACCGGGTGAGAAATCGCTTCGTCGAGTCGTCGAGGACATCCCCATCAGGGGTGAAGACGTCCGGGTGGAATTGGATGTAGGCCTCAGGGGAATTCATCTGCGGGGAATTGCAATAGCCGAGCACGCTGCGCAGACTGAGCTGAGCGAGCGCGGTGCCGAGCTTGCCCGGCGAGGCGCCGATGACGGCGGACGGCTTGAGCGCGAACGAGTTGTCGCCCCATGGGCGGCTGGCCCAGTCGATGGCGTTCTTCAGCGCTCCCGGGATCGAGCGGTTGTATTCCGGCGTCACGAACAGCACAGCGTCGACAGCGGCGATGGCCGCCTTGAGTGCGCGGCCCTCCGGCGGGTAGTCGACGTCGTAGTCGCGGTTGTACAGCGGCAGATCCTTGATCGGAATCTCGGTGAACGACAACCGGGTTGGCGCCAGTCGGATCAGGGCCTTGGACAGGATCCGGTTGGCGGATTCCCTGGAAAGACTGCCGACGATGTAGCCGACCGTGTAGGTACTCACGCGTTGCCTCCTGACCAGAGGTGCCCGGTGCTGTACGAAGCGCCGAGCGTCGTCGACGCGCGGCGGTTTCACGAGACTGCACGGACAACGTAGCACTTCACAGCGGTCGCGGCGCCCGAGAAACGGACGCCGCCGCTGGGCGGCGGTGTACCGGCTGACCCGACAACAACATTCAGCCTGGAAAGTCATGTCCTTCGACGGTGCGTCGCCTTGACCCCACACAACATCGATTGCCGTGAGTAACTTTCTCTGTATCACCCGATCGAACCGGGTTTGCGCCGGGCGAACCGACCGGATGCCACCTGCTCGACACCTACGACGTCGAGCGAATGAATGCTCGCTGCCATGTGACGCAGTCGGTCTCGCCCTCCGGGCGACCGACCTCGCATCGAGGCCAGAGCAGATGGGCGTATCTGTTCAGGACGGCGTCTTACCCGCCGTCGTCGCCCCGGCCTCGTTCGAAGACGAGGAGGGGTTTGGCGCCATGTGCGGGTGTTTCGGCGAGCGAGACGGCTTCGGTGAAGTGTTCGAGCGGGAACGGTCGGCCTCGGGGGATGTGCAGCACTTCCTCAGCGACCAGACTGCGAACCCGGGAGAGCGCGTGCAGCGCATCCTGTGGTGCGGTAGCGCGAAACCAGTGGTAGAGCCAGAAGCCACGGACCACTTTGGTTTCGTAGATGATCGAGCGTGCCAGCAGCGGGATCGTCAGCGCTGCCGGGTCGGCTCGGCGGTGGGTGGAGAGCGCGCCGTAGACCACGACCTCTCCGCCGGGGGCCAATGCCTGGGATACCTGGGCACCTACCTCGCCCGCGACACAGTCGATGGCCTTGCGCACCCCGGCCGGTCCTGCGATTTCGGCGACACGCTGCAATAGGTCCTCATCCGCGGTGCAGATGACCTCCTCGCCACCGAGCGTCTTGATCTCCTCGACGGCCTCGCGTCTCCGCACGACGTTGATCGTCCGAATACCCAGATGTCCGGCCAGTTGAATGACGAGCCGGCCGACGGTGGAGCCCGCGGCCGTCTGCAACATCCATTCACCCGGCCGTACGTCGAGTTCGTGAGTCACCAGTAGCAGCGCGGTCAACGGATTGACCGCGAGCTGGCAGGCACTGGAATCGCTCAGATGGCCGGGGACCGGCAGAAGCCTTCGCGTATCGGCGACAAGGTATTCCTGCCACGTGCCGGTCACACCGACGGTCACCACGCGCTCACCGATCTGCAGCCCCTCGGTATCCGGGCCCAGAGCCTCGATTCGGCCCACGCATTCCATACCCACCACGGTGGGAAACTCGGGGGCGAAACCGTAGCGGCCACGCAGCATGTGCAGATCGCTGGCGTGGATAGGTGTCGCTTGCACGCGGATCAACGCCTGACCGGCTTCCGGCGTGGGAACGGGCCGTGACTCCAGGCGCAGGACGTCGGTTGGCTCGCCGATTCTTCCGGCTACGAGCGCGCGCATGGAGTGTGGCATGAGCGAACCTTCGGCTCTCGGCGCCCGACCAACTCGGGCGTTCTGGACAGGAACGTTGCCGGTGTCGACGTCGGCGACTGGGCTCCGGACCTTTATTTTCGATGGAGCAGACCCGTGCGCACGTTGCCGTCGGCGTCCGGTCCGTGCAGGCCGATGATCGCCCGCTCACACCGGCCGATTACCGGCCGTTTCGCCTCTACCGCCGCAGGTATGACGCCAGAAGTTACCCCACAGCAACTGTGCTGGACGGTCGACTCGCCGATCCGATGGCCGCAAGACGAAACGACAATAGCCCGAATGCGCGGCTCGCTGATCGGTTCCAAGGTTGACATCCAAGCTCGAGGCGGAGGGGCACTCTGTTCGCCTTCCACCCGCTATTGTCCAACCGATGGCGGCCGACGATGTTGCCGAGGGGGTAAGCCGCACCACGCTCGGCCAGCCCGTCAACGGGGTCGTGCAGATTGCCGGACCAGACAGTTCGCCCTCGACGACTTCGTCCGCACCGGTCTTGCTCTCGGAACGACTCGCGGCATGTTGTCACCGATCCCCGTCGGGCAGGTCACCGGCGAAGGAAGTATGGAACTCGGCCCGGTCCAGGAACAGGTAGCCCTCGACCGGCGGCAGGATCGGCGGTTGCGGGCCGTCCTGCGGGAAACCTGACAGCAGGGTGTTGACCGATTCGTCCTTGTCGGGGCGAAAGCGGCCACCGAACGCGGATGATCGATAGCACCGGCCGATCCTCGCGACTGCTGCGTGTGATCGATCCCGACGATTGTGCCCGCGCCATCGTGACCGCCGTAACGGCGTAACCGGTTCGAGGCGTGGGCACCCGCCGACCAACAGATCGGCGTCCGGCTCGGCTACCTGGTGCCGCGAGCCATCCGAGAGCGCGTTCTGCTCGCGCTCGGTGTGGACTCGATCGCCTGCGGTCTCGACGACTCGGCGACGACATAATTCGCGCCGGGTCAGCGGGCTACTCGCCCGCCATCGGAGCGTTCCGGGTCAATACTGACGAAAATGTCAGATCCTATTGACTGAGTGCTTGCTCGTGAGTGACGATATCGTCAGCATCTGGAAGGGAGTAGTCGATGAGCGGCCATCACGGTGTGCACAGCGGTCTGCACAGCGAGCAGGGTGCGTTGGCCGGCGAGCATCCCGGTCGTGCGCGCAATCCGGTGGTCAAAGTGCTGGATCTCGCCTGGCTGGAGTTCGAGAAGCCCGACCTGGACAGAGCGGAAACCTTCACGCACGCCTTCGGCTTCGCCACCGCGATGCGGACGGCCGACGAGGTGCGGCTGCGCGGAACCGACCCGGGCTCGCCCTGCGTGCTCATCCGCCGCGGGGATCGCACGCGATTCGTCGGTCCGGCCTACCGTGCGGCTGATCCTGCCGACCTACTGCGGCTGGCCGACGCGACCGGCGTGCGACCGGTGCTGCTGCCGGAGTCGCTGGGGGGAATGACCGTCGATCTCACCGACCCCAGTCGGCTGCGGGTACGGGTGGTCGCCGACACGCATGAGCTGGCGGCCTTGCCGGCGCAGCAGCCGCATGTATTCAATCTCGGGCACGAGGTTGTCCGCGTGAACGCCACCCAGCGACCGCCACGGGTGCCCGCGCGTGTGCGACGGCTCGGTCATGTCGTTTTACAAACAACGAAGTACCGGGAAACCCTCGATTGGTATCTTGCGACGCTGGGTCTGATTGTCAGCGATTTCCTCTACTACCCGGGTCAGCGTCAGCGCGGGCCGGTCATGAGCTTCATCCGCTGCGACCGGGGTTCGGTTCCGGCTGATCATCACACGCTCGCACTGACGCTGGGACCGTCCAACCGGTATGTGCACTCCGCGTATCAAGTGGCGGATCTGGACGCGCTCGCAGCGGGTGGCGAGTATCTGCGTGAGCAGGGCTACCACCGGTCGTGGGGGATCGGCCGCCATATCCAGGGCAGTCAGATCTTCGACTATTGGCGTGACCCCGACGGCTTCATGGTCGAACATTTCAGTGACGGGGACATGTTCGACTGCAGCCTCGAGCCCGGCTGGGCCCCGATGACGGCTTCCGGCCTGGCGCAGTGGGGCCCGCCGGCTACCAAAGACTTCCTCGGCATCAAGCCGGGAGGCGAATCTCTGCGTGAAGTATGCGCGATCGCCCACGCGCTGCGTGAGGACAACGAATTCGATCTACGCCGCCTGCGCGGCCTACTGAAAGTGACCAACTCATGAGCACATCCGTATTACGTACCGCCGACGCCTGGTGGGTGCGGACACCAGCGGGTGCCGCGCGTATCGACACCGCGGCGAGGACCACGCGAGAGCTGCTGGACGATCGCGCCGCGATCGCCGCGGCGGCCGTCAGCTCGGAAGGCATCGCTTTGGAGAGCCTCGAGTTGATCTCGCCGGTGACCGCACCGTGCCGCGTGGTAGCGCAGATGACGAACTTCGCGTCCCATGTGAAGGACTCCGGCATGGACCCCGAGACGGTGCCGCTGACGTTCTTCCGCAAGTCGTCCGGATCGATCAGCGGACCTCATGACGACGTCATCCGGCCCGCCCATGTGCAACTTCTCGACTACGAAGTGGAGATCGGCCTCGTCTTCGGACGCGAAATGCCGGTCGGGTCCGACATCACGGCGGAGAACCTCGCGGATTACGTCGCGGGCCTTGTCGTCACGAACGATATCTCGGCGCGCGACGTCCAGTTGCCGAAAACCCAGTTCTACGAGGCGAAGTCGTACCCGACGTTCACTCCTGTCGGCCCGGCGCTGGTTCTGCTGGACCACGATGAGCTGAAGCGGTTCGGGGATCTGCGGCTGCGACTGTCGGTCAATGGTCACGTGCGACAGGACATGACGGTCGCGGACATGATCTACCTGCCAGTCGAGACCCTGCGCGCGCTGACCCGCTTCCAGCGGATGGACGCGGGGGACCTCTTGCTCACCGGCACCCCTGTCGGCACCGCGATCAGCGCCCCGCCCAAGGCGGTGGAGATCATCGGTTCGCTGCTGCCGTCAAAGGTCAAATGGAAGATGTTCTTTCAGGGACAGGCCAAGAATCCGAAGTATCTGAAGGATGGCGACACCGTCGAGGCCGTGATCGGCACCGACGACGGAGCGATCGACCTGGGCCGCCAGCGCACGGTCGTGCGGTACGCCCGATGACCGACAATTCGACCCTCGAGACCTCGGCCAAGAAATTTCTCTGGCCCCGCTATGCCGGTCCGGAAGACTTGGCGGTGATCGAATCCGTGCCGCTCGCGGCGCGCGGCTTGCCGGAATCGACCTATGCCCTGCTCGTCCGCGCGGCGACGCTTCGGCCGGAACACAACGCATTCACCGTGCTTCCGGACGCGGCGCGCTGGCGAGAGCCGTTGCGACGCAGCTACGGCGAACTGCTCGCCGATGTCCACCGGTACGCGAACCTGCTGCACGAATTGGGCGTGCGCCGCACCGACGCGGTCGCGCTCATCGCACCCAATTGCGCGCAACTGATACCGGCCACCCTTGCCGCGCAGGCGGCGGGTATCGCCGCGCCGATAGAGACGGTCACGATCCTCGGCGCGCTGCCGGTCACCGATGTCGGCAAGCCCTACAAGCTCGGGCTTCGCGCCGACGCCACCCGCCGCGAACTGCTGGACGCACTCGCCGAGATCTGCGGAGTGGCCGGTATCGCCGCCGCGGTCGAGGACGGTGCGATCGTCGCGACGGTCGCGCTCGATGCCGACGCCGATCGGACAGCGACCGAAACCATCTTGGGACGCTATGCGATTAACTGGAAAGTCGAGGTGCGGTAGTGAAGATCGCGTCGACCGTGCTGGCCGGCATACTGGCGGCCGAATTCCTGTCCTTCGGGACGGCGAAGCTGGCCGCAGTCGCCGCGATGCGCAAACGCGCGGAGCACCTCGGCTACAGCATGGACTCCTATCGAGGGATCGGCGCTGTCGAGATCGTCGCGGCCGGTGGGGTGGTGCTCGGGCTGGTCCGCCCGTCGATCGGCATGGCGGCGGGGACCGGGCTGGTGCTGTTGATGGCCGGTGCCATCGTCAGCCACCTGCGAAATGGCGACGGTGTCGCAGAGATCGCCCCTGCGGCGGGTTCCGGTCTGGCCGCCGTCGCGTACGTCGTCGCTTTGGGTGTGTCTTCGTGAGTTCCGCGGCGATTCCGGTTGTGATCGTCGGCGCGGGTCCGGCCGGCCTTACCGCGGCCACGCTGCTGGCGCAGTACGGCGTCGAGTCGCTGCTGCTGGAGCGCTGGGAGGGGGTATACCCGCAGCCACGGGCGGTCCACCTCGACGGGGAGATCAGGCGGATCGTGGAACGATTGGGCATCGGCGACGAATTCGACGCCATTTCCCGGCCCGCGCTGGGGCTGCGCTTGGTGGATCCGAATCATCGAGTACTGGCGCAGTTCGATCGCGACCCGGCCGGTGGCCGCAACGGCCATCCGGAGGCGAACCTGTTCGACCAGCCGGAACTGGAAGCGATCCTGCGCACCAACCTGAGTCTCTACCCGGGCGTGACACTGCGGGGCGGCGCTGAGGTCACCGCTGTTACGGAGAGAATCGGCTGCGTCGAAGTGGATTTCGACGACAGGACCACCGGGAGGGCCGAGTCCGTTCGAGCGCGGTACGTCCTGGGTTGCGACGGGGCGAACAGTCTGGTGCGCGGTGCGATCGGCGGACGCATGCAGGATCTGCGATTCGACCAGCGGTGGCTGGTGGTCGACATTGCGACGACGGCCGACCTGGGTCATTGGGAGGGCGTACAACAGATCTGCGATCCGTCGCGAGCGGCCACCTTCATGCGCGTCGGAAGAACCCGATACCGGTGGGAATTCCGGTTGCACCCAGCTGAGACCGCGACCGACTATCGGGATCTCCTCCAGCTTCGGCCGTTGCTCGCCCCGTGGCTCGACGAAGCAGCCTACGAGCGATCCGAACTGGTGCGGGTCGCCGAGTACACCTTTCGTGCTCAGCTCGCCGACCGGTGGCGCAGTGGGCGAGTGTTCCTGCTGGGGGACGCCGCCCATCTCACCCCACCATTCATCGGGCAGGGGATGGGTGCGGGTTTGCGTGATGCCGCCAACCTCAGCTGGAAGCTGGCCGGAGTGCTGCGCGGTGAGCTGCCCGAGGAGGTGCTCGATACCTACGAAGCCGAGCGAAAACCACACGCACGGGCCATGATAAGGCTGGCCAAGTTCACCGGCCTGACGATGACCGAAGGCGGAGAACTGGGTAACCGCCTGCGTAACCTCATCGCACCCCGACTGCGCGTCGTGCCCGGCCTCACCGGCATGGTCACCAGCGGAGAGTCCCCGCCCCTCCGCCGTTCCTCGCTGGTGGAGGCGCCGCGGACGCGTAGACGTCTGTCCGGCCGGCTCGTCCCGAACGACCGCTTGGCCGACGGTCGGCGCGTGGACGACGTCGTCATAGGGCGATACGCCATCATCACCACGGCCGAATTATCGCCAGGTGATCAGTCGATCGTGAAACAACGCGGCGGTGTCGTGCTGCGCCCCGAGCCCCATACGGATCTGTACCGCTGGATTCGCCGCGGCCACGTGAGCGCGCTCCTGGTCCGGCCGGACGGCATCGTGCAGAGCTGCCGGGGAAACCTGCCTGCTCTGTGCGCGTCGCTCCCGCGGTTCGCGCCGAGTATTCCGCGGACACGTGCGAGCTGAGCGTCGCGGTCAAGGTGCGCTCGTGCTGCCCGGCGGGCGCAAGAATGGGGCCGCCGTCGCTTCGAGTGCGGTCAAGGAAGAGATCACGGTCGGATGACGCGGTCTGCGCTCCAACCTCACAGCGCGGGCACGCAGATGCGTGCCCACGCTTGTGCTGTCGGTGGAGCGGGCGTCTCTGTAATCGGTTCTCACAGTTGCATGAGATATGTGTCAATCCCGAATCCGGCGATGTGGAACGACCTCAGGTCGCGTGTCGGTGACGAGGATGGTGGCGCTGAAGTGCGGCGACCAGCGTGTCGGGCGAACCCCGAGCCCCGGTTGACGCAGTCCAGCGCTTCGGCTCGGTTGGTCCGACGCGTTGGGGATTGGCTGTCGTCGGGGACCAGCAGCGCATCGCGATGTGACCAGGGCGAACTGGCTCGATGTTCGGCTTCGCTTGCGGCGCAGTGTCGATTACGGACCCGCGACCAACGGGGCCGAGCTTTGCGAAATTGTTCGGCGGGACCAGCGGATGGGCGTATCCGTAGGTGTGACCGGCGCGGTTTTCAAACGTTCGGCAAGGTCTGCGCGGCGCTCGCACCCAGCCTCCGACGATGATCCATGCGCCCTGGCAGTGGTCATCCGTGGAGTGCCGCGGCGACGTCGGCGCGCATTCGCGATTCGATGTGGCGAATCAATTTGGTCAGGTCGGCGCAATACACCGAGGGATTACGGAAGCCGTCGCCCTCACGGTATCGCGTGACGTAGTGACCGCCACCACACACGCTGTGTATCGAGCAGGCGCGGCAGGTGTCGCTGAGCGCGTCCACGCCGATCTGGCGCGCCACTATCTCGGGTTCCAGCATGGCCTGGTCGAGCGGATTGCGTCGGCCGGACGGCAGTTTGGTCGCACCCGAGAAGGTCGCCTTCAAGTCGTCGATCTGCGCTACACTTCCGTCGGTTTCGATCACCGCTATGCGGGTGGGGCCGAGGCCCCATACCTCCGATTCCACGGTCCCGCCCAGTATCAGGTCCATGATGTTCTCGAACATTCGGATCCGCGTGTCCAGTTGCGGCGCGCCATACCAGCGGTCGAAGATCGTGATCAGCCAGTCGGCATAGGGTGTCGCTCCGGGATCTGCGGAAAGCCCGGGGGGCGGCGTCGTCCAATTGCCCAGTGGAATCTCGAAATTGACTGCCGGAGGCTGAAACGCGAGCAATCCTTCATAGGCCTGCAAGGGGTCGTTTGCGAGGTCGATGACGCAGAGCAGACCGTTGAGCAGATGCCGCCGATCGCCGACCGTCAATTTCTCGAGGGCGGCAGCGACCCGGGAGTAGCTTCCCGCGCCGCGGCGGTCCCGGCGATGGCGGTCGTGACTGTGCTCATCACCGTCGAGGCTGCCGGTGATGCTGATGTCGCAGTCGTCGCAGATCCTCAGGAACTCGTCGTCGAGCAGCACGCCGTTGGTCTGCAGAGTGAGGGTGACAGCGGTAATCGGCTCCAGCGCCGCCCGCGCGTGCGATGCGAAATACTCGAGATCGGCATGACCCGCCATGAGCGGCTCGCCGCCGAAGAAGACGAGACTTACCGCGGTGGGCCGAACCTGCGAACGTGGTCGGCGATTGTTCGGAGGGCGTCGTCGAAAACCTCCCGGCGCATCGCCTTCGGTTGCTCCCGCCAACTCTGATCGGCCATTTCGTAGATGTAGCAGTAATCGCACGCCAGATTGCATCGGCTGTGAATCTTGAGGAGAAACTCCGTAAACGGAAGCGGCTCGAATCCGTTGCGCTGCAATTCGGCCACGTCGAGTCCCGTTTCGGGCTAACCGCTCGCTTCCCTTCGCGGAATGTCTATCGGGGCGCGCTATGGGCATGGACGGCGCTGCTCGTTCCAATGGCGCTCAGCGCCGATCCGTTTGTGCTGGCCGCGTGTTGGTGTGGCATCGGCGGCGTTGGGGTCGTCAGCAACGTCGCGTTGACGATATCCCGGCTCGATGTGATCCCCGAACAGACGCTCGGTCGCGCGGTCGCGACGATGGCACTGTTCTGCGACGGCGCGGTCGCGCTCGGCGCGCTGGGGGCGGGCTATCTGTTGTCCACAGTGGGCGCCGTCGCCACGCGATGGTCAGCACTCGCGGCCATGTTCACACTCGCCGCATACGCAAGTACTCGCACCACCCGTTCTCGCGATCTACCGCTTGCGCTGACATCATCCGATTCCTGAGGCGCGAGCCTGCTCGTCGAGCGGGAGGCTTCAAATCGGCTCGACGACGTTCTTGCGTAGGTGTCCGTAGACCACTGAGGTGCGCACGTCTGCGAGTTCCTTTCGCTCGGTCAGCTTGTCCAGGACCACCGAGTGGAGATGGTCGGTGTCGCGAACGGCCACATGAAGGAGGAAGTCGTCGGTGCCTGTCAGCGTGAAGATTTCGATCACCTCGGGCATTCGCGTTACGAAGGCTTGGAACTGTTCGATGACCGCACGCGTCGGCGGTCGTATCCGTACGGCGATGATCGCCTGCAGCCCTCGGCCGAGCGAGGGGAGATCTACCTCGGCGTGGTATCCCAGCAGCACGCCGCGCTCACGGAGGGAGCGAATCCGCTCCAAGCAGGTTGAGGGTGCGATGCCCAACTCCTGGGCCATGTCCCGGTTGGTGCGCCGACCGTCCAACTGCAGAAGCCGAAGTAATGCCGAATCTAGTTCATCCATATTCCGTCTCTCTGCTGAAACTCCGAATCTAATTCGGACATACTGCCAGGATGCCCTGCTGATTGCTACCTTGGTCGCCATATCTCCGTTCATGATTCGCCTCTGCTGAAGCGGCCGAACAGAGGTCACGAGTTGTGGACGGTAAGGGGTATGGGAAGTGGATGAGCGGCAGGCCGAAGTCTTGGCGATCTGTTCGGTCGTAATGGCCGCGCTGTTGTGGAGCAGTTCGTACGCGGTAACCAAGCTGGTGCTGGCGGACGTCGGCCCGCTGAGCATCGGGGCCATCCGTTTCACGCTCGCCGCGGTACTGCTCCGGATCATCATGCTCCTGCGCCGCAACCCGACTGTCAGGCCGGATGCCCGTCGGCGGCGGTTGATCTACCTCAGTGGGCTGCTGGGTATTACGGCCTACTTCGTGCTGGAGAACATCGGCGTCGAGCTGTCGACGGCCTCCGACGCCTCTTTGATCGTGGCCACCTACCCATTGATGACCATGCTTTTGGAGCTGGTGGTCTTTCGGAGCAGAATGCCGCCGCTCCGGGTCGGCGGTGTGCTGCTGGCTGCCCTGGGGGCTTTCCTCGTCGTTCGCAACGGGGCGGACGTGGGAGGCAGCGGTCGCTGGTCCGGCGACATACTGCTGTTGCTCGGCGGGCTGGTGTGGGCCGGGTACAACATGCTGGGCAAGTATGCGGGGCACGGGCAGGACGCGGTGACCCTCACCTACTACCAGACCATGGCCGGCGCCGCCGGCTTCCTGTTCGCCTCGCTACCGGAGTCGAAGCATTGGCGGGTACCCGACGTCACGGCCTCGGCGCTGCTCGCATATCTGGCCGTGGCGTGTTCCGTCGGCGCCTTCCTGCTCTACAACTACGGCCTTCGCCGGATGGCCTCGAGCGTCGCGGTGAACATCCTCAACCTGGTGCCGGTGTTCGGGGTGCTGGGTGCCGTGGTGATCAATGCGGAGACGGTCCGGCTGGCGCAAGTCTTCGGCGGCGTCATCATCATCGCCGGGGTGACACTCGGATCGGTCGAGCATCGCTCGCCCCGGCCTTCTCCGTATGCGGACCCGTGCAGGTCTCGGTCTCTGACCAGTCGGGCGGGTCGATGGCCGCGACCCGCATACGTGGACAATTCGTGCGCTGAGCACCGACCGTCCATTGGATCGTCCGACAATAGATCCAGTGTTTAGAGTTCTGCCACGGCCAGAAGGGGCGTTCTGCACCGCGCCTGCTTCCCGCCGCTGGCGCCGGGATCGGTCACCGCGGTGACCGACGCGGCGTAACCGGTGCCTCAGGCGTCGGTACCGACTCCCTTGCACCGGCCCCACCAGCCGTCTCGGACCCCAGGATCGGTTGCACGAGGTCATCGAGTGCATCGCGCACCCCGCGGGCGAACACCTCCACGTCCGGGCAGCTGTCCCGGTCCGCGGCGGCAGTGAAGTTGAGCTGACCGGCGTACGACAGGGCGGCGACGACAAGTGTCAGGTTGCCCATGGGCGGCAGCACGGGAAACACCTCCAGCAGCGGTGCGCCGGCGAGGTACAGCCGCATCGGCGGACCCGGGACGTTGCTCACGACCAGGTTCACTGACCGCTGCCGCGGAAACAGCCGGTACCAGATGCGCTGACCGGCAACGAATCTGAAGATCCCGCTGCCCGCCTCGGGGCGAGGCTTGTCTCTCCGTGCGCTTGTCTGCGCGGCGATCGACGTGAGCCGGCACAACGAGTCCGGCTCACCGACCGGCAGCGGCACCATCATCCATCCGGGCGTGTTGCCTTGCGCTTCCCCGGGCCGCGCTTCGTGGTGGGAGATGGTCACCATCGCGCGCTGGACGAGCCCGTGGACATCCTCGCCGCGGCTTGTCAGCAGCTGGCGCAGGCCACCGGCAACCGCGGTGAGCACTACGTCGTTGACCGTGGCGTGCTGGGCGTGGGCGACAAGTTTGATGGCGCCGAGGCGGCCGCGGACGATGGCCAGTCGGCGCTCGGGGCCCACGGGGTGGTTGAGGCTGGTTCGTGGGGCAGGCCTTTCTGTGAGCACCTCCCGCCAGGCCGGCAACGCACGGCGCGCAAGGCGCAGGGTTCTGCTCGGATGGACGAGGGCCGACCACCCGAGCCGTAGCTCGTGTCGGCGGCGTCGCAGGTTGTCGCGGAGCAGTTCACCCGTGGACGGGGTGGGTGTCGGCGTCCACGGCGGTGCACCCTCGACGGGCGCGTCGGCGGTCCGGTCGAGCAGCGCCCCGAAGGCGGCCATCGCGGCCGGGCCGTCGGCGAGGACGTGATGCAGCTTCAAGAACGCGCCGACACGTTGGTCCGGCAGGCCGGGCAGCAGCCACAGCTCCCACAGCGGCCGGGTGGGATCGAACGGTCGCCGGGCCAGTTGCTGGCATATCTGCAGCAACTGGTCTTGGTCGCCAGGCGCGGCAAGCGCACGGACGTGGAGGTGCTCAGCGAGGTCGAAGTAGGGCGCGTCGATCCACAGCGGCCAGCCCAGCCCGAGCCGAGGCCGGCACAGCAGCTGCCTGAAGCGAGGCACCGAGTGCATTCTCGGCTCGAGGTATCGCCGGACCGCGTCGAGTCGGACGCTGCCGTCCACGTCGAGCAGGCTTGTGCCGTCGAGGATGGCGAGCCCGCCGATGTCGGTGCACCAGCCGTAGTCGTCCCAGAGCAGCAGGAACAGGTCCGAAGCGGTCACCCGTTCCAGCAGGGGGGTTTCGGCCATGACCTCACCTCCCTTACTCGTGCCTGGACAGCTACTGCGGTTCCGCTCCGTTCCCGCGGCTCGGCCTCGATGTCCGGCTCATAGCCGGACCCCCTCTTTTCTCCACATCATCGTCTGCGGGACCACCTGGCGGCAGGGCCGAAGGTCCATCCCTGACCGAGCCGAACCGCCTGACTGCCGTAGCGCGGATCGTGCGCCGGAAGCGCGCATCGAGCGAGTTGACGCGTTGGTGGAGTGGATCACCCGCCGGATGCCACGCTGCCAGAGCGTCGGGGTGGCCGCTGAAATACAGTGGAACGACCTGGTCGGCGGGCTCGTGGACCGAGTCGCCTTCACGGCCGAGGTGGGGGATCGAGGTATGCGAGCGTGGCTATCTGCACGAACGATCGGATCAGGGGGTTGGTGTCGCCCTCGTTCCAGGCAACCACCACCCTGCTCGGTGCCATGTCGATCAGTGGGACGGCGCCCAGTCCCTCGGGCACTTTGTGCCCGAGCGGGGTGATGCCGACGGTGCCGTTCCAGAGCACGGCCTGCACACATTCCTGAACGACCCGCACTACCGGACCTTCGCGTGTCTGGCCTCCGTTCCAATAGGTCTGCCAGGTGGGGTCGGTGCCGTCGGGGAACTGGAACCAGCGGCGGCCGGCCAGGTCGGCCAGCGTCAGGTGGTCGCGGCGGGCCAGTGGATCGTCGGCGCGCAAGACCGCCCCGACCGGGTCGGCACGCAGTTCACGCACGGTCAGGGCGGTGTCGTCGAAGGGGGCGCGGGTCACGGCGACGTCGACCAGGCCCGCCCGCAGTCCGCAGGTGGGGTCGGTGAGATCGGTGTCGCGGATGCGGATGTCGACCTCGGGATGCTTGTGGCGGTAGGCCGCGGCGAGTCTGGTGACGCCGGGGTCGGTGCCGTCCCCCAGGATGCCGACGGTGAGGTTCGCGGTTCCGGCCGCGGCGGCGAGCCGCACGGTGGCGCGCTCGGCCTGATCGAGCAGGGCGCGCGCCTCGTCGAGCAGCACCATCCCGACCCGGGTCAGACCTACACCGGTGGGCGACCTGTCGAACAGGGCCGCACCGATTTCCGACTCCAGTTGCCGGATGGCGCGGCTCAGCGGCGGCTGGCTCATGTGCAGCCGGGCGGCGGCGCGACCGAAATGGCGTTCCTCGGCAACAGCTACGAAGTAGCGCAGCGTACGCAGCTCCACGCTGGCACGATACCCGTCCGGTATCGGCAGCGCGGAACGGGTCTTGGACACCCGCGACATCTCGGCGGTGCAATCGGAACATGTCCGACAACGAGAACAACTCCGGCACAATTGTTTCAGTGGTGGGCCCCGGCGAGGGAGAGCTGATCGTCCTGGGCGCCACGCGAATGCGGGTCCTCGAGGACGGCAGCAACACCGGGCACCGCCTCGGGCTGGCCGAATCCGTCATTCCCCCACACACTCCCGGACCACCGCAGCATCGGCACGCCCAGCACGACGAAGGGTTCTACATCATCTCCGGCACGCTGCGGTTCACCGTCGGCGACACCGACTATGACGTGACAGCGGGCACGCTGGTGATGGTCCCGCCCGGCGCCCCGCACACCTTCGCCAACATCACCGATCGACCAGCGGTCATGCTCAGCACCTTCACCCCCGACCTGTACGTGCAGTATTTCCGCGACCTCCAGGACATGGTCGCCGACAGCCGGGAACTGACACCGCAGGTGAACATCGAGGTGATGAGCCACTACGCCACCGAGCCTGCCACCGACTTCGCCTGAACCCCAAGTGGGCCGGGGTGTTTTCGCCTCGGCCCGCACATGCCACCTTTGGATGGAATCGTGAACATCGCGTTCTGGATCACTGCCGGCCTGCTCGCCCTTTTCTACCTCTACGCAGGCGGACTGAAGATCATCCGAAGCCGGGATCAACTCCGGCCCATGATGTCCTGGGTGGACCGCATACCACTATGCGTGATCCGGACCGTCGGCGCACTCGAAGTACTCGGCGCACTCGGGCTGATCCTTCCACCTCTGACCGGACTGACGCCCGGGCTCGCCGTTGCCGCGGCCATCGGGTTCGTACTCCTGCAACTCGGTGCGATCCCGGTCCATCTGACCGGCGCAGACCACAAAGTCGCCCTCAACATCACCCTTCTTCTCATGGCAGTGGTGACCGTTTGGCTCGCAACCATCTGGGTGTGATTTCGCGGGATTTTCGTCCTCCGCTCGACCGGCACCCGGTAGTGCACCCTACTTCGGCGCCTGGAAGCCGCCGATCTTCTGCTCGAGCAGTTCGGCCAGCCGCAGCGGGGTGCGGTCCTCGAACATCGGACCGATGAGCTGCACTCCCACCGGCAGCCCCTCGGGCGACCGGCCCGCGGGGATGGCGGTGGCGGGCAGGCCGGGCATGGTGGCCATACCGGCCCAGACGAGCTGGTCGAAGTACGGGTATCCGACGCCGTCGATGTCGATGTGCCGGTTCTCCAGGCCTCCGTTGTGGTCGTGCGGGAAGGCGGGAGTGGGCGTGATGGGGCACACTACGGCATCGAACTCGGCGAAGAGCTGCCGCCAGCCGTGGCGGTGGAGTTCGCGACGGTTGTTCGCCTCGACCCAGCCGCGGTGGCTGAGCACCATGCCGCGCAGCCGCGCCGCGTCGAGACTGCGGTCGTCCGCGCTCAGCGCGGCGGCTTGGGCCTGCAGCTGTTGGTACACGTGGAGGGGAAGACCCGCGGCGGCGTTCGACAGCATCAGCAGCATATAAAGCGTCGCGGCTTCGGTCGGATCAGGCAGCAGCGGGCTGTGCCGTTCGACGCGGGCGCCCTCGTCGACGAGCGCCTCGGCGACCCGGTTCACGCCCGCCCGCACCGCCGATCCGGTCGGAATGAGCGGATGGTCCTCGATGATCAGGATACGGAAGTCGGCCAGCCGTTCGTGGCGCGCGGGCGGCAGTGCGACGTCGTAGGCGACGCCGTGGGTCAGCGGGTCCGGTCCGGCCATCACGTCGAGCAGGAGCGTGAGGTCGCGGGCGGTGCGCGCCATCGGACCGACAACAGCAAGGTCGAGATCGACCGGCAATGCCGGCGCGGGCGGCGCGACCATCCCGCGGGACGCCACCAGTCCGACTGTCGGCTTGTGCGCGTAGATGCCGCAGAAATGCGCGGGGGTGCGCAGCGAGCCTGCGAGATCGGAGCCGATGGACAGCGCGCCGAATCCGGACGCCAGGGCCGCCGCCGAACCGCCGGACGACCCACCCGACGTGCGGCTGTGGTCCCACGGGTTGTTGGTGGTTCCATAGATCTCGTTGAAGCTTTGGATATCTCGCAGCGTCAACGGCACGTTGGTCTTTCCGAGCAGCACCGCGCCGGCGGCCTTCAGCCGCGACACCTGTACCGCGTCCTCGGCAGGCACATAATCCTTGTACTGCGGCATGCCCCAGGTCGTGGGCAGCCCGGCGATGTTGTAGCACTCCTTGACCGTCACCGGAATACCGAGCAGCGGCCGATCCTCGCCGCGGGCGCGCGCCTGGTCGGCAGCGCATGCGGCGGCCCGCGCATTATCGAAATCCGGTACGCAGACCGCGTTGATCGCCTTGTCGTCGCGCTCGATACGCGCGATCGCCTCGTCGGTCAGTTCCACCGATGTGACTTCACCAGCATGCAAGGCGGCCGCGAGTTCTTCCGCCGACTGAAAATTCCAATCCATGAATCCGACGCTATTGGCCTGCCGGAGAGGACATAAAATACCGCCTCGCGCAATGGAAAGTCGAGCGGACTACCTGCACCGGTGAAGTCACGCGCTCGTTCTGCCATCGCAGGACATTCCACGCAGGTCACAGCGTCGGCAGCGGGTCGACTCCATGAGCGCAGGGCATGAGAATGCCGTGCCGGGCAACGGGATGTATGTCTCAATGCTCATCTGTGTTCCGTGCGGTCAGCGCGTTCGTAATCACTTTCGCCGACCCGAGCGTCGCCGCGCCCGGGAAGAGCCCGGATCAGGCCCCTTCCGGTGATTCGGCAGTGCCGAGGCGGCGGATAAGAGCGCGGAGTTGGGTGCGGTAGTACTCCTCGAATTCCGGTGAGCCGGGAGTCTTTCCGGTGGCTCGCAGGGCGGCCTCGGGAAGCATCAGGGGCGCGAGGACCATGCTCATGACGGCCATGCGGACGAACGCGGGATCCAGCTCGGGGGCTATCTGGCCGCGCTCCTTTGCTCGGCGGAGGTTGGCCAGATCGGTGTCGATGACCGTGGCGTCGTCGATGTAGTCGGATTCGGTGCCGCCCCCGGTCAACCCGCGCCAGATAACCAGGCGGGCCGGGCGTGGGTCCGCCAGCGCGGCGGTGAGGTAGCGGGCGGCGGTCTCGTCGAGGGGAAGTGCCGGATCGGCACGCTCGGCCTCGGCCTCCGGCCAGTGCCGTTGAATTTCTTGATAAAGGTTTTCCTTGCCGCCGAAGTAGTAGGCGATGAGCTGTTTGTTCACCCCCGCGCGAGCGGCGATGTCTTGGATCCGCGCACCGTCGAAGCCCTTTGCGGAGAACTCATCCAGGGCCGCATCCAGCAGAGCCTGACGGGAGCGCTCCGCGTCGCGGCGGCGCTCGTCGGCGCTGGGGGCGCGGCGCGGACGGCGGCCCGGGCCATCGGGCGTCGGATCCGTGCTGCGGGCTTTGGCCATGCGATCAGGTTACCGGTTCGGGTGACTGGTTCAACCAGTCGGATGGATTGTCATCCAACTGGTTGACAGAGTTTGCCGTGTGGATGACACTGCGAAGGTGACTGCTTCCAACGTTTCCGACAGCGTGACCACCGGGCTGAGCCCGCAAGCCCGTCGGGCCGTGGTCGTCGTATTGGTCGGCGCGGTGCTCGCCTTCCTCGACGCCACGATCGTCAATGTCGCTCTGCACTCCCTGGCTACGGCCCTGGACGCGCCGCTTGACGCCATCCAGTGGGTCGTCACGGCCTATCTCCTGGTGCAGGTGGCGGTGCTGCCCGCCAGCGGCTGGGCTGCCCGCAAGGTCGGGCCCAAGCGGCTCTATATGAGCACGCTCGGCCTGTTCACCGTCGCCTCGATCGCCTGCGGACTCGCGGACTCCGTGGGTGCCCTGATCGTCGCCCGCGTCGCGCAGGGATTCGGCGCGGGGCTGATGATTCCCGTCGGGCAGCTGATCCTGATCACCAGCGCTGGGCAGCGCGGCATGGCGCGAGCCATGGTGGCTGCGGGACTGCCGATGGTGCTCACACCCGTCATCGGGCCGACCCTCGGCGGGCTGTTGTTGCAATACGCGGGCTGGCAGTGGATCTTCCTGATCAACGTGCCATTCGGCGTGCTGGGTCTGGTGCTGGCGTGGCGACTGCTCCAGCCCGACGAGCCGACCGAAGCCGCAGGTCCGTTGGATGTCGTTGGGCTGATGATGATTTCATTCGGGACAGTGGGCGTCACTTTCGGATTGGCTCGCGCCGGAGTCCGGAGTGTCACCGATCCGCAGGTGCTGGTTCCGGTCCTGGCCGGGGTCGCCGTCATCGGCCTTTTCGTCGTGCACGCGACGCGATCCGCGCATCCTGTTCTCGATCTGCGGCTGTGGCGGGATCCGCTGTTCGGTGCGGGTGCGGTCACGACGCTGGTGCTGGGCGCGGTGACCTTTGGGGCGATGGTGCTGCTTCCCCTGTATTTTCAGGTGATCCGAGATCAGGATGCCGCGCACACCGGAATGTTGCTGGCCCCGCAAGGGCTGGGCGCGGCCGTAGCCATGGGGCTGTCGGCACCCATGGTCGAGCGGCTCGGCGGGCTCACCAGCGTGATCGGTGCGGTGATCGGTGTCGTCGCCACGGTGCCGTTCCTGTTCGTTACCGGCGACACGCCGTACTGGCTGCTGGCCGCCGCGATGATCGTGCGTGGGCTCGGCATCGGACTGGCCGCGACACCTGCCATGACGGTGGCGCTGCGCAACCTCGGCCCGGCTCAGATGGCGGATGCCACACCTCAACTCAACATCATGCAGCGCATCGGCGGATCCATCGGTACGGCCGTGTTCGTGGTGATCCTGCAGCAGGGGCTGAGAGACAGCGGGATCCAGCACGCGGAGCAGGCCGAAGCGTTCGCAACCACTTTCACTTGGGTGCTGGGAGCCGCGCTGGTCGCCATTATTCCCGCGGCCGCGTTGGCCGCACGGGGCGGACGCCTCGACGCGGCCGGTGACTCTCTCGGCAACTGAAGCAGGCGACCACGGGGGCAGCGGTTTCGGCCCTCAGGCGCTTCTCACCACGGCCGACCGGTCGATCGGGTAGACGTTGCGCCCCTCCGAGCATGGCGATGCCACCGGAACTATGGATCAGGAACTAGCTCCAGCTGCGGCTGCGGGGGCAGGGGGTGGGAGACGAGCTTTTGTGCCGAACGCTTGTTCATGCCGAACATGCGCAGCACATGGAAGGTCATCTCGTCGGTCAGCGCGCCCGCATCGGCCCCGGGTTGGGCGTCCAGGAGTTGCAGCAGGCCCAGCAGTGCGCCGCCTGCGGCCATGACGGCCATGTCCGGGTCCATCGGCTCGAACCGGCCCGCCTCCTGGGCGGCGATGATGTCGCGGCGGGCACGCGGGGCCAGGCCCTCGTCCCGAAGCAGCACCGGCATGCCGGAATTCAGCAGCACCCGCACTATCTCCGGCGCCTGCCGCTGGAGACGGCCGGTCATCCGGAAACTCACCGCGAATACCTCGGCCGGATCGTCGTACAGCTTCACGATCTCGTCGCGCATCTCGCTGTAGACCTGCAACACCGAGCGGACGGCTTCGTCGAACAGCTCTTCCTTGGAGGTGAAGTGGTTGTAGAACGAGCCGAATCCCACGTCGGCGGCATCGGTGATCTCTTGGATGCTCACCGCCGAACGACCTTCCGCCAGGAACTTCCGTGCTGCGCCCAGCAGTGCGTTGCGAGTGCGTTCCCGGCGGCGGTCGATGCGATTGCGCACCACGGGTTCGGCGGACATGGATCCCTCTTCCGTTGGCGACTGTCATCGCAATCGTATCTGATGACTGCATCAGATACGATTACGATGGTGACGGTCTCCCGGCAGGTAGATACAGCCGATCACGTAGTCGGCGATCAGGTCCCGCAGGTAGTGCCGCGGCAACCATTCCGGCGCTCCGGCCAGCAGGTCGATCGCGCCTCGTACCCCTGACCTCGCTCGATTCGTCCTCTACGGCCAGCACTGCCCGGCCGTCGCCGAACCACTTCAGCACCCACCAGGCACAACCGCAGTCGTCCCTGTGCAGGGCATCGTCGTCGATCCAGTATCCCGAACGATGCTGCTGCGGCTCGCGCCAGCGAGAATCCTTACCACAAAGGGGAACTCGCTTACCGCAGCGTCTTCAGTGCCGCCGCGTCGTACGGCTTCAGCTCGTCGATCCGCCCCGCCAGGACCTTGGACGCCCACTCCGGGTCCTGGAGCAGGGCGCGACCGACGGCGACCAAGTCGAATTCTTCGCGCTCCAGGCGATCGAGGAGGTTGTCGAGGCTACCGAGTTCGGCGCCCTCGCCGGTGAAGGCGCGGAGGAAGTCGCCGTCGAGGCCGACCGAGCCGACGGTGATGGTGGGCTTGCCGGTGAGCTTCTTGGTCCAGCCTGCCAGGTTCAGGTCCGAGCCGTCGAACTCCGGGAGCCAGTAGCGACGGGTGGAGGCGTGGAAGGCGTCTACGCCGGCTGCGGCGAGCGGAGCCAGGATCGCTTCCAACTCCTGCGGCGTCTCGGCGAGCCGTGCATCGTAGGCCTCCTGCTTCCACTGCGAGTAACGGAAGATCACCGGGAAGCCGGGCGAGACGGCCGCGCGAACAGCGGCCACGATCTCGGCGGCGAACTTTGTACGGGCCACGGTGCCGCCGCCGTAGGCATCGTCACGGCGGTTCGTTCGCGCCCACAGGAACTGGTCGAGGAGATAGCCGTGAGCGCCGTGCAGTTCGACGCCGTCGAAGCCGATGCGCTCGGCGTCCGCGGCGGCCTCGGCGAAGGCGCCGATGACGTCGTCCAGGTCACCCTGGGTCATCGCCTTACCGAGACCCTCGGTGCCGTCGACGCGAATACCGGAGGGGCCGACGGCGGGCGCATCGGGGTAGGGTGCGTCCCCCTGGTTGCGGACCATGCCGATGTGCCACAGCTGCGGCACGATCGTGCCGCCTGCCGCGTGTACGTCCTCGGCGACCTTCGCCCATCCCGCCAACTGCTCTTCACCGTGGAAGCGCGGCACACGGTCACTCTGCCCGGCGGACTCGTGGCCGACGTAGGTGCCCTCGGTGATGATCAGGCCCACGCCGGCGGCGGCACGGCGGGCGTAGTACGACCGCACATCGTCACCGGGCACGCCGCCGGGGGAGAACATGCGCGTCATCGGCGCCATCACGATGCGGTTCGGGACGGTCAGGCCGTTCAGCGCGACGGGCCGGGACAGGATCTCGGCTGTGCGCGAGGCGTCGGACGCGGTGACGATCACTGGGCACTCCTCGTTGGTACGGTTTCGATGGTTGAGAACTTCAAGCAATGGCCACACGCTAAGGGTAAATATTTGAGATAGTCAAGTTTCTGCGGATAGGCTGGTCGCCATGGCAGAAGCTCCCCGCGTCGACACGGCCCAGTTGATGGAGCTGCTCTCGGTGTCGCTCGGCGTCTACTACGGCGACTTCACCGTCGCGGCGGCGAGCGAGAACCTGACGGCGAGCCAGGGCAAGGCGCTGACCGTGCTGCGCCGAGGGCCCGTCGCGATGCGCGCGTTGGCCGAGACCTTGGCCTGCGACGCCTCCAACGTGACCGGGATCATCAACCGGCTGGAGAAGCGTGGCCTCGTGCGACGAGAGGCCAGCGAAGCCGACCGGCGCGTCACCAATCTCGTCATCACACCCGAGGGCGAACAGATAACCGACACGATCCGCGCGAAAATGCGCGCCACCCAGGACGGCCTGAACAGGCTCAGTGACCAGGACCGCGACTGTCTGTACGAACTGCTGGAACGGGTTTTCGTCTCCCGGCTCGTCACCCGAGCGGACTCACCTGCGTCGGTCGCAGGCCGATAAGCGCCCACGACTCCGGTCGCACCGCCCGCGCCGTCCAGCAAACCGCAGTGCCCGGCGACGAGCGACCGTGATGGGCGCAGCGGGCATGGGTCCGGTCAGGGTGTGCGCCCCGGAGGACTGTGGACACGTATGGAGGGAACGTAATCGGGCGGTCTCCGCCTTCTTTTGGATGTAGACGCTCCCCCAAAGGGGCAGCCTCTGGGGGAGCGTGCATCGAGCGGAGGCGCGATTCACAGGACATCGAATCTCGGAGGGGATGCTCAGACGAGGTGGAGGTAAGTGTCGCCACTGAACACCGAGCTGTAAATGTCCCAGCCGCCACTGATCCGGTTGCCGCCCGCACCGGCGGTCCACCTGGCGGTGCCGTCCTGCCAGCCGTCGTGGCGGTAATGTATGGTCGAATCCCTCGTCCAACCTATCTCCGGGACGTGTTGTGCCGCTACGGAATTCCAGGAGTCGCCGGGTGCGGGCCGGCGCAGCCGAGTATGAAACAACCCGGTGGCCAATTCGCGAACGGCGCGGACATGGGCTTACCCAGGCAGGACAGCGGGTTGCAACCTGGGTAGGCCATCGGGCCGATGCCGAGTGCGGCGAGTGTCGCGTCCGGGTTCGAGATCATCGGATCGGACAGTTGGACATCGGATTGCTGTTCGTAGGGTGCCGCGGCGGGTATGCGAGGTTCCCGGAAGGCAGCGCCGACCGCGCGCAGGACATCGTGCGGGAAGCTCAACGCGCTGCCCGGAACCGTGACACCGGTCCAACTGACCATCAATCCGAGGCTCGGCACCACGAAATTGTCCTGGCGCATCATTCCCGACATCTGCATCGCATCCGGCGGCAGTCCAGGAAAATAGTTGCCGCAGTCCGGCCCGTTCACCACGAACAGGAAGCCATAGCATGGGTTCGTCGGGGCGGGTCGGCCTGCCTGCGCGAGATAATCCGCGGAAATGATCTGGTGACCGCCCCACCGGCCGCGATTGGTGAGCAGTAGTCCGAGCTTGGCGAAGTCGTCCGGTGGCAGCAGTAGATGCGCGTAACCGTAGGTGTTTCCGCTGCGGTCCCGTCCCCAGAAATAGTCGGTCGGCGGAATTCCCAACGGATCGAAGAGCTTTCGTTGCGCGTACGTCTGAAAGTCCTCGTCGACCGCACGCTGGATGACGTACACGAGCAGATCGACAGCGCGCTGACTGTAGCGCCACTCGGTGCCCTGCTGTTGATCGATCGGCATCGCCAGCGCCTGCGCCACCACATTCGGGTCGATTTGCGCCAACCCGGTGATGCCCTCCGAGGCCACCGCTACCCGCATGCCGCTGGATTCGATGAGCAGATTCCGCACCGTGATCGCGCGATGTCCGGCATCACCGAGCTCGGGTGGCAGATAGGCGCCGATCGGGTCGTCGAGCCGCAGCCGCTGCTCGCCGACCGCGATCCCGGCTACCATCGAAACCACACTCTTGGTGCTGCTCCAGAGATTCCACGGCACACCGGCGGCCCGCGCGGTGTTCGGGCCGGTCGCGATCAGGCAATTGTTCCGAAAGATCTGCAGCGTCGTGCGGGTCGAATCCGCCGCGAGCGCCACCGCCTGGCGCAGCGCGGTCGAATCGAGTCCGACCTCCTCCGGGGTCGCCGTCTCGGGTACTCGTCCACTGCTGACCGCGCAATGCCTCACCCCGTCCGGCTCGGCATGCGCCATGACCGGTGCACCGATCCCGAACATCCACGTTGCCGCCGTAATGGCGGCCACCGCAACACTTCTCATAGCTCGACCCACGCCGGCCTCCGCTCTCGACGAACTCCACCTGGCTCATCGCCCCCACCTCACCCCCGGTTACGACCCTGAGCGCCCCTACTTGTAGGGGGCGGCCCCGCACGGGCCCGCATCCGCTGGTGGTGCGTCGGTCATTCGGCCGGCACGGTATCCGGCTCGATCACAGTGGAGCGCAGAGCGGCCACTTCGGCGCGTAATGCTTTGATCTCTGCGACGAGTTCGGTGATCTCCCGATCGGTACTCTCCACATTCGCCTCGACGCTCTTCAGCTGATCCATCACCCAGCTGGTGGTGGTGCCGATCGCGAAACTGATCAGGCCGATGCCCAAGGTCATCAGGATCAGCGAGATCAAACGGCCTTCGGTGGTCACCGGATACACATCGCCGTAGCCGACGGTGGTCACCGACACCATCGACCACCACAGCGCGTCACCGAAATTGTGGATCTTGCTGTCGGCCGCCCCGTACTCGGCGTCGAAGAAAGCCAGACTGCACAGCAGCAGAAGCAGTAGCGAACTGGTTCCGACGAATACCGCGAGCCTGGCTCTGGTCGTCGTGTTCCGGTTCAGGGTGCCGATCACGAGCATGGCCGCCCGCAACAGCCGCAGGGGGCGAAGCGGCGGCAACACCACGATCAACAGGTCGACCGGGTGGGTACGCAGGAACCGCAACCGGTTCCCGGACAGCCCCAACCGCACGGCGAAGTCCAGCGCGAACGCCGCCCAGATCAGCACGTCGACCCGGGTAAGCCAGGCGTCAAGACGAGGCGATGCCCCGGTATCGAGTACCTGCCAGGCATAGACGCAGAGGAACGCGACGGCCAGCACCATCAAGGGGATGCCGGTCGTCCGCTCCCAGGACTCTCTGCGGGTGCACTCGGAATGTGTTTCGGTCATCGGACTACCTGTGTCGCTGCGCAGCGGTGTCGGCGACACCGCAGGTTCGGCCGCTGAGTCCCGAAAGAGACCGGCCGTTCTCCAGCCGATTCTCACACGGAACCCAGGTCGCCGCGCCTATCCCGGTCGTCATTCGAGCGACGAGTCGGCCGCCGCCATCCACGACGGCCGCTGCTTGCGCGGATGGCGGTGATCGGGTCGCGCAAATTTTTTGCGCGGCGCTGAGCTGGGAGTTCGGTGAGCGGCTCAGGACTCCGCCGAGAACAAGTCTGTTTGTTCGGGAATTGTCTCGGCATCCTGGCACGGCGATCCAGGGAAGGGAGATCCGACGATGACAATGCCGTCGTACGCGGCCGTGCCACTGCATCTGGCCGGGAACAACGCGCCGGTCACCGAGGAATGCACCGTGGAACCAACGGAGGTGATCGGAGAAATACCCGCAGACTTGAACGGAATGTTCGTGTGTAATGGTCCCAACCCGCGGACCGGTTGGTCACCGCACTATTTCGCCGGGGACGGCATGGTCCACGCGGTCGCCTTGACGGAAGGACGCGCGCGCTGGTACCGCAACCGCTACGTGCGCACCCCGCTCTACCACCACCCGGGCCGATCGCGCTTCGAACTCGGCTTCGACCCGGCGACCGCGACGATGGATTACCGGGTCACCACGGCCAACACCCACGTCGTCAGCCACGCGGGCCGACTTCTGGCGCTGGAGGAAGGCGGCTTCCCCTACCAGCTCACGCCGGAATTGGAGACCGTCGGACCGTTCACCTTCGACGGCGCGCTGCGAACGCCGACGACCGCGCACCCCAAGATCTGTCCGGAATCCGGCGAGTTGCTGTTCTTCGGTTACCGACTGCGCCCGCCGTATCTGACCTACCACCGTGTGTCACCCTCGGGCGAGCTGCTCCGGACCCAGCCGATCGAGCTTCCGCGCGCCACGATGATGCACGACTTCGCCGTGACCCGGCACCACGTGGTCTTCATGGACCTGCCGGTCGTGTTCAACCAGGCCACCGCAGCGTGGCGCTGGGACGACGGACATCACGCCCGGTTCGGGGTGATGGCCCGCGCCGGTGGCCCGGTTCGCTGGTTCGACATCGAACCCTGCTATGTATGGCACACCCTCAACGCCTTCGAGGAAGACGGCGCCATCACCCTCACCGGCACGCGGGTGGCCGAACTGTGGCGGGCCGGCAGCGACGATATCGGCGGCGGGCTGCCCCGCCTGCACCAGTGGCGCCTGCGGCTTGCCGAGGGCACCGTGACCGAACAGCCGGTGGACGACGCGGTAGCCGAGTATCCGCGCGTCGCCGACAGCACGGTCGGGCTCCACCACCGCTTCGGCTACCTGGTCAGCTTCTCGCTCGAAGCCGAACCGAGCCACTCCCGCATCTACCGCTACGACTTCGCCGACGGCGCCTCACGGCGCACCCACCGACTGCCGGAAGGCCATACCTGTGGTGAGGCCGTGTTCGTCCCGCGCCCCCAGGCCAGGGACGAAAACGACGGATATTTGATGAGTTTCGCCCACGATCGTATTCGCGGAAACGGCTACCTTCTGATTCTTGACGCCGCCGACCTCGACAGCCCGCCCATCGCCGAAGTCCATCTGCCCGTCCGAATCCCCACCGGCTTTCACGGCAGTTGGATCCCCTTTTGACTCCATCTCCAGCTGTTGCGCCGGCCGCCCGCGCGGTCTCCTCCGATCCGTGTGTCGAGGCAGCGCGGCGCGCAGGTGTGCTTGCAGCGTCGCGGTCACCGCAGGTGCCGGCCGAAGAACGTGAATACCCTCTGCCACGCATCCGCGGCGGCTTTCTCGTTCTCGCCGAACCCGAAGATGCGCGCCACCGCCTGCACGGGAGTGCGGTCGGCGAAGCTGTGCCCCGCGTGGGGGTAGGTCTTGATGTCGTGTGGAATCTTCTTTCGGGTCAACACTTCTTCGAGGCGCGGGCCGCTACCCCGGTTCATCGGATCGCGTCGGCCGAAGCTGGCGACTATGGGGCACGCGCCCTCGACGATTTCGGCGTACTTGCTCTGCAGGGGCGGTGGATAGAACGGCGCTGATGCGCCGAAGCCTTTCGTAGAGGCGACGAGGGCGAACCCGCCGCCCGAGCAGAATCCGGCGATGCCGAGCGCCCCGGTGCAGTCGGACCGTTCTGCCAAGAATTTTCGTGCCGCCGCGATGTCGTCGAAGGTGCGGCCTTCACAGGCCATGAGATCGTTGAACATCGATCGCATACAGCGGATCATCCCGCCGCGGGAATACAGGTTGGGCACGATCGCCAGGTAGCCGTTGTCGGCGATGCGACGCGCGATCTTCCGGTGCGGGTCGCGAAGCCCGAGAGCGTCGTGGATGACGACCACGCCAGGCCATGGTCCCTCACCGGACGGAATTTCGAGCACCGCGTCGATGGTTTCGTCGAGCGTCTGGATGCTGATGTCTGTCACGGCGCTCTGACTTCCTTCGGTGGGTCGGGGCGAGTTTGTCGGGACGTCGAGCGGTCGACATCCACACGGCCGGCTGAATGCGGTGTCGAGTGTGCTGCGCAACTCCGATACTCCCAGTTCAGGAGCCCTTTTCTCGTGTCGACACGCCTGTGCTCGACCGAGCAGGTCGAACAGGAGCTACCTCACCGCCCGCACCATCGAACTCGACGTCTTGCCGCCGGAGGCCCGAGACGGCTGGCGAGCGCGGGCGCCGGCGACGCGATCGCTCACGGCGTCAGGACGATGCGACCGAAAACCTCTCCGGCGTCCATCTTCCGATGCGCCAGCGCGGCCTGCTCGAGCGGCAGCAAGTCGTGCACTACCGCATCCAGTTCCCCGCGAGCCGCGGCGGCGAACTGCTCGGCGCGGATCGCTCGCTGGGCGGCGTGGTCGATGGTGTCGGCGCTGAAGGTTGCGAAGGAGAGCGACTTCTGGAACGCCGTCATCATCGTCATACCGAAATCGGCCGGTGGATAGCCCGCGACGATCCCCACGACCACCATGCGGCCGTTCGGCGCGAGTTTGCCGAGGAACGACGGGAGGGCGGCGCCGGCGACGATGTCGATGATGACGTCGTAGTCCGCGCCACCGGTCCCGGCGCGGTCCAACACCTGGGTGGCGCCGAGGGCGCGGAGCCGATCGCCTCGCTCCTGCGAGGAGGTCGTGACCGCGACCGCGGCGGCGCCGGCGCGAGCGGCGAGCTGCACGGCCGGGATTCCGATACTCCCGGCCGCTCCGCGCACCAGCACCGACTCGTCTGCGGCGAAGCGGGCGTGAGCGAGACCGAAGTGCGCAACGACTCCAGAACTGCCCAGGGTGACCGCCGCGGCCGGCGACAGGTGCTCGGGCAGCGCGAGGATCTGCTCGACGGCGGCGCCGGCATGTTCGACATATCCGCCGCCGACCCCGGTGAACGCCCACACCCGCCGCCCCACCCACGAGCGGTCGACACCCGCGCCGACCGCGGTCACGACCCCGGCGACCTCACTGCCGGGGATGTGCCCTTCCCGGAAGCCGTAACTGCCGAGGGTGCCGCGCCGGATCACCGCGTCCACTCCACCGACGCCGATCGCCTCCGTGGTGACGAGCACCTGTCCTGCGGCGGGCGACGGGATGCGAATGTCGGCCACTGCCATGCCGTCAGGGCTCCCGAAGGTCCGGATCTCGATGGCTTTCACTGGCTCTCCTCGTCTCCCGTCATCCCCCCGGGAGCCGACGCTAACGGACGCAGGCGTCCGCTTAGCTAAAGTGAGAGCGGTGGCCGACCGTTTGCCTCACACTCTGCGTTCGGATGCCAGGGACAACCGAGAACGCATCCTCGACGCCGCGCGCGCTCTGTTCGCCGCCGAGGGAATGACCGCCCCGATGCGCGATATCGCCCGCCGTGCCCGGGTCGGGCCCGCGACGCTGTACCGGCATTTTCCGACTAAGGAGATCCTGGCCACCGCCGCGTTCGCCGGTGAGATGCGCGCCTGCCGCGCCCTCGTCGAGCAAGGACTGTCCGACCCGGATCCCTGGCATGGTTTCTGCTTGTTCATCGAGAACATCTGTGCGTTGCACGCCGACAATCGCGGCTTCACCGAGGCGTTCACCTCGACCTTTCCCGACGCATTCGACTTCGCCGCCGAACGTGCCGCTGCGCTACGGGCGGTCGGGGAACTGGCCCGCCGCGCCGAGAAGACCGGGCAGCTGCGACCCGACTTCGCAGTCGCCGACCTGAGCCTCATGCTCATGGCACACCGAGGAATCCGGGCCGGCTCGCAGACCCGTGTGGCGGCCTCGCGGCGCTTCGCCGCGCTCATGATCCACGCCTTCCGCGCCTCGCCCGAGCACGGTCCGCTGTCGGCAATGCCGCGTGCGCGGTAGGAGTCGCTTTCCGCCGCAACGCGACTCCTCGCATCGCGGGACGGTGGCAGCGCGCTGCCGAGCCGGTCGGTTGACCGCGATCACAACCGCTCTACCTGGTCGGGTGTTTCCTCGATGATGCGTCGGTGCAGTTCGGTGGTCATGGCGTGGATGGCGCGGGTGAGTTCGGTGTTGGTCTTGAGTTCGAGTTCTTCCTCGGCGAAGTCGTGATCGGCTTTGAGCTGCTGGAATTCGGCCGCTCGGTTCTGTCCGATCATCACGAACGTCGAGAGGAAGATCGCTTCGAGGGATACCACGAGAGTCAGTGTCGGCCAAGGGCTTTCCTCGCAGAGGAGCATCCAGGTGGCGAATCCGGCCGCGTGGAGGTAGACGAACGGCATCGACCCGGCAAAGCGGGTGATCCAGTCGGCGATGCGTAGTTGCCAGTTGTCGCGGCGGCGGGTGTGGAAGTCCACCACGACCGGGTGCTGGGCGGGATTCGGCGGTTGGGACATGGTGGGCTCCCCGGCAGGAGGATGGTGGACGACGACGCCGGAATACTATCGGCCGCCAGTGCTCGACACCGCTGTGCGGACTCATCGAACCGTCGATCGACGTGGATCAGCGAATGGCCGGCCTCGCGAGACCGCGGCGCGGCACGGTGATTCAGTCGGCCGCGGTCAGCAGCGGCGCGAGTTGGCGTAGCGAGCCGAGATAGTCCGCATCCAATGCTTGCAGCGCAACGTGATCGGCACCAGCCTTCAGATGCTCGACCAGTTGCCCGGTGACCTCGACGGGCGTGCCGTGCACCGTGAGCACATCGATGAGACGGTCACTGCCCGGTTTGGCAACATCATCCTCGGAGAAGCCGAGACGCCGCAGGTTCGAGACGTAATTGCGCAGGCCGAGATACATGTCCACCGTCTGCCTGCCGACTTCACGCGCCCGCTGCGGATCGTCGTCGAGCACGAGCTTCTGCTCCGCGACCAGCAGCGCGGAGCCGAGGATCCGGCGCGCCCGCGCGGTGTGCTCTGGCGGAGCCAGATACGGCAGCGCGCCGGCGGTGCGCTCACGCGAGAGTTCGAGCACCTTCGGCCCCAGTCCTCGGCGTGCATCGGCTCGCCGCAGTGGGCGCGGCGCAGGTCGACGCCGCTGATCCGGCCGCACGCGTGGTGGCGGTAGAGCACCGGCGGGCCTTCCGGACCCGAGAGCCATCTGTCACCCCAGCGGGTCATGACCATGAGCAGGTAGCGTGGCCGCTGGTCGTATGCGCCGCGACCCCCGGATCGCACTCTCCCTCACGCCGGTCGACAACCCGCTCCGGCCGGTCGTCATCCGCGGCAGGGTCGTCGCATGGCTCGAAGGCGACGCCGCTTGGGAGATCGTCGACCAAATCTCGACGAAATCACCGGCAACCCCTACCCGCGGCAAGAGGAGCGATTCATCGCGCTCATCGAGCCGACCCGTCAAAGCATCGGCTGAAATCGCCGGGCTTCACCCCAGCCGGATGTCTCGACCGTCCATCGCATCAGGGTAGTCGGTGGTTGTACAGCCGTCAGGGCGCATCCAGCACACTTGCCGGAACCCCGTAGGGCAGGAACCGCACCCGACGGCGATCATCGATGTTGTCGCGATGTGCGCGCAAGGCCTCGAGTTCGTTCGGAAAGACCTGCTCGACCTTGGCCTCGCCGATGTCGTCGACTCTGTAGATCACCCACACCCCGCTGCCGGTCTCACCGGTGGTCTCGCCCTCGGGTTGCGGTGGACGTGGCTGTTGCGCTTGGACGAACTGACCGAGCAGCGACGCCAGTGAACCGACGGTCGCGTGATCGACGCGATCCAGGTATACGCCGGCTTTCCCGAGCAGGTCGCGGAACTCGGTGCCCGCCCCGCGCAGTGCGCGTTCGAAATCTTCCGGATCGATGCCGAAAGGCCCGTTGGTTGGCATCTCATGTGCTCCTGGGGACGAGTTGGGTGCTACGTCCTCAGTGTCCTCGCCGAACGCCGACTCCGCCACGTCGACCACGTCGAACGGCTGCGGGCCCGAGTCGTGTGCCGTTCGGGCGGCTACAGCGGCATGACAGTTGTCATGCCCGAGAGATGACGGTTGACAGATCCCGCACGGCTCTCGCGTTCGTAGATTCGATTCCTGTCCGGCCCGTTCTTACAGGAGTTGCCCACCATGATCGTCGACGAGACCGTTTCCCCCGCCGCGCAGGTTGCCACTGGGCGTCCGGACCTGCGAAAACTGTTCGCCCCCGTGGCGCGCGACATCCTGGTGCCGATGGCGTCCTACTTCGTGCTGCACGCGCTCGGCTACTCCGATTTCATGGCGCTGCTGGCCGGTGCGCTGACCTCTGCGGCGACCGTGCTCGTCGAGGTGGCGCGGAATCGCCGGATCGACCTGTTCGCCGGAATGGTTCTGGGCGGCTTCGTGATCGGACTGATCGGGTCGCTGCTCAGTGGCGACGCCCGCACGCTCATGGTGCAACAATCTGTGGTGACCGCCGGTATCGGCGTCACAATCCTGGTCGGCCTGTTGTTCGGTAAGCCGCTGACCTACTACGCCGCCCGCCGTGTCATGGCGACCGGCGACCTGGCCGTCATCGAGCACACCTACCGCACCGATGCGCTCGCCCGCCGGACCCACGTCCGCATCTCGGCATTGTGGGGCGTGGGACTGGTGGTCGAGGCCCTGACCCGGATCGTGTTGGTCTACCGGCTGTCGGTGCCCACCATGGCGTGGTTGTCCACGGTGCTGCTCACGGCCACGTTGACGGTGCTGGTGGTCGTCACCGTCCGGATGGTCAAGCGGATGCGCAAGGCGCTCAGGGGGTGATCGGCGCGGGTCGGTGCGGCACCTTCGGCTGGTACGGATCCTTTGTGTCGTTACCGTCGTGTGCGGCGAACCTTCGATCGTGCGACCAGTTCGGTGGTCACCGCGACCGCGGATGCTTGGGCCAGCAGCAGGCCGGTGAGAACCAGCATCTGTACCGCGGCGGCCTGAAGGGCTGAGCCGCTGGCGAGCAGCACACCGATGAATGCGCCGGGCAGAGTGACCAATCCGACTGTGCGGGTCTGGTCGACGCCCGGTAACAGCGCATCACCGGTGCTCGGGCGGACGACCTCGAGTCGTGCTTCGCGTTCGGTGAAGCCCAGACTCATCGCCGCCTCCACTTCACCCCACCGTTGTTCGACCGTGTCGAGGGCTCGACGGGCGGCGAGCGATGTCGCGGTCATCGTCCCGCCCAGCACGATTCCGCCGATCGGGACCAACGCCACACCGGTGAGTGGGACTACGCCGCTGATCAGCATCAGCGGCACCACAACCCCGATGCCCGCCCCGAGTGCGACGGTGAGCCACATTCCCGACCAGCCGGCCGAGGACCGCTGCGCGGCGGTCGCCACCGCGGCGGCGAACATGACGGCCAGCACGAGCACCGCGGACCAGAGATGTGCCAGTGCCGCGGCCAGTACCAGCGCGACGATTCCGAGTTGTGCGGCGCCGCGGATCGCGGCGCGCGGAGCCACGGGAGTCGGTCCCAATCGCGCCACCCGATACCACGCGGCAGTCAGAGCCACCATCACCACGCACAGCACCGCCAGTTCGACGCCGGGCTCTACGGTCGCGTGCACCCGCGCCCCTTTCGTCTTCGCTCACCACACCGGATTCGTTGCCTACGCTGTTGCGATTGTGCCGCCGGCCGGCCTGGACGACACGAGGAGGTGATGGCGACGCGGCAATTGGTGCATGGTGCTGCCGGTGGCGGCGAGCGGCTGTGCTGTCATCGTTGTCGGGGTTCAGTCGATCTTGGCCATCACATGCTTGACGCGGGTGTAGTCTTCCAGCCCGTACATCGACAGATCCTTGCCGTGTCCGGACGACTTGAACCCGCCGTGCGGCATCTCGGCGATCAGCGCGGTGTGGGTGTTGATCCACACGGAGCCGAAATCCAGCGCGGCCGACACGCGGAGCGCCCTCGACACATCCTTGGTCCACACCGAGGAGGCCAGCCCGTATTCGACGCCGTTGGCCCACCGGATCGCCTCGTCTTCGTCGGTGAACGACTGCACGGTGATCACCGGGCCGAAGATCTCGTTCTGGCTCATCCGGTCATCCTGCAACAGCCCCCCGACGACCGTCGGCTCGACGTAATACCCGTGGTCGCCCTGCCGGTGCCCACCGGCCACGACCGAAGCGTGATCGGGCACCTCGTCGAGGAAGCCGAGCACCCGCTGTAGCTGGTCGGCATTGTTGACCGGTGGCACCCAGGCATCCTCGTCATCGGCGGCTTTGCCGAAAGTGGTTGTCGCGCCGCAGGCCTGCTCGGCCAGCGCCGCGGTCAGATCGTCGGCCACAGACCCGTGACCGAGCACACGGGTGGCCGCCGTGCAATCCTGCCCGGCGTTGAAATAGCCCGCGGCCGCGATACCTTGGGCGGCGGCAGCGATATCGGCGTCGGGGAACACGATGACCGGCGCTTTGCCGCCCAACTCCAAATGCGTGCGCTTCAGGTGGCCCCCGGCCGACGCCGCGACCGCACGGCCCGCGGCCACCGAACCGGTGATCGATACCATCTTCGGAGTCGGATGCGCGACCACCGCCGCACCGGTCGCCCGGTCACCGGTTACCACGTTGAGCACACCTGGCGGCAGGTGTGCGGAGGCCAGTTCGGCCAGCATCACCGTCGTCACCGGAGTGGTTTCGCTCGGCTTGATCACCACGGTATTGCCTGCCGCTATCGCGGGAACGAACTTCCAGATGGCCATCATCATCGGGTAATTCCACGGCGTCACCTGTCCGATGACGCCGACCGGCTCCCGGCGGATCCAGGATGTATGGCCCGCCAGGTACTCGCAGGCCGACTTGCCCTCGAGTACCCGTGCCGCTCCCGCGAAGAATCGGGTCTGGTCCAGCATCTGGGGGATCTCCGCGGCCGAGGTGATGTGGTTCGGCTTGCCGGTGTCGCGGCCCTCGGCCTCGACAAGCGCGTCGGCGGCATTCTCCAACTCGTCGGCGAAATCCAACAGCGCCTTCTGGCGCTGCGACGGCGTCGTCCGCTTCCAGTCGCGGAACGCTCTGGCGGCCGCTGCGTACGCGTTGTCGATGTCCTGCTCGTCGGACACCGGGGCGGTACCGTACTGATCGCCGGTAGCGGGGTTGACCAGTGCCATCGTGGCACCACCGACCGAGTCGACGAGCTTGCCGTCGATGAAGTTCTGGACCACTGTCATGATGGCTCCTCGATTGCTCTGTTCTGTCGACACTTCGTTGGCGTGGGACGGTCGGTCGACTCCGGCATCAGGCCGCATCGTCGGGCTATCATTTATCGTCGATATTTGATTTATCGATATCGAATGAATCGATTTTACTCCTCTCGCGACTGCCGAGGACCATGCCGCCGGAGCTCTGCTTATCCGCGCCGAAAAGCGTTACTTCGTCAGATTACGAAGAATTCCGGCGGAGAATATTGTCGTCCAGATGCCGGAATTCGAGATGGGTCGGTGGAATGCGGCGGCGATTCTGTGGCAGAAGCAGATTCGTCAATGCGAATTGCCCCAGGTGGCCACATGGTAAGGCGTCTTCCGCATTCGCAGACAATTTTTCAGCGAAACGACTCGATCGTAGTCAGCTCGCCATGAGCAGTAGGGGGCCTCCGTCTCGTTCGGAGGAGCCGGGCGGCTGCGATCGCGCCCGTACCGACGTGATTCTTCGGTCGATGGGCGGGGTAGCCCAAAGGCACGGGATCTTCTGATGCGAGGCTCGTGGGAATGCCGTGGCCTCGAGGTCTAGCGGATGGTGAGGACGACGGACCATGACCGATTTGAGCGAAGGTGTCTATCGGATCGTCAATGTCGGCGCCGGTTGTGTGCTGGCGCTCGACAGCGCTGATCAGGTGACGGTGGTGGCGGAGCCAGGTGTCGAGGACGGCTGGCAGCATTGGCTGTTGTCCAGAGCGCCGGAATTCGGCGAAGGAATTTGGTACATCGGCAGCGGACGCACCGGCACCAGGCTCGGACTCGGCGACGGCGTGGTGAGCGAGGGAGCCCACCTCGAGTGCAGTGGGACGCCGTTGGGGTGGCAGATCACCGCCGAGGAAGCCCACCCCGACTGCTACCGCATCGCTGTCTGGGCCGCCTGCGAGTTCGTCCTCGACCTGCCCGGTCACGACGGTGACATCGGCACCGAGGAGATCGGGCTCGCGCGATCCGCGCCGATCAGCCGCACCCAGCAGTGGCAATTCCAGCACACCTGATCATCCGCCGGACGGCGGACAGCTCGATCGAACCGGACGCTGTTCAAAACTCAATCGTGTGGAACCCCGGTCGGAATGGTCGCACGCAGTAGCCGGTGCGCCTCGGGTGTGCCGTCGAGGGCTCTGGTGGTACGGCGGACGATCTGCCAGCCGTGCGGCGTGCGGCGCAGTTCGAACCGGTTCGCTCCGGCACGCCAAACTCGAAAGACGCCGTCCTGATGGCGGACCAGCAGGGATTCGCACACGGCGACGGCACTGTCGCCGTCGATGACGACGTGCGCGGGGCCGAGGAAGTGTGAGCACCCGGCGGCGATCAGGGACCGGTGGGCATCGGAGCTGACCATCGCGTGCACGTCGGCACGAGAGCGCATATGCCATCCTTCGACTTCGTATTCGCCGTCCTCGGTCCACAGGGCGGCCACCGCGTCGGCGGCGCCGGTGTCCACGAAGGGGCCGTAGGAGGCGATCAACCGGGTCACCTCGAGCTCGTCCTCCAGGCGGAGCACTCGTTGTTCCAGCTGTGTCAGTCTCGCCAAGCACCACGTCTTCTCCGGTCTGCTGGAAGCAGGCGTCCAGGATCTGCCGGTTCCCGCGGGGCGACCGCCGGATCCGGTCGCGGCGGTCTGCGACTTCATGGAGCAGACCACCATCGAACTGTTGCGGCGCCCCTTACTGGCTCGTGCGATGCTCGTCTCGGTCAACGCCGTGCGCTCGGCCGGTGCGGTCGCGGTGGATACCACGATGCGCGACCGGATCGTGGCGGTCGCGGGCATCGCCACACCCGACACCGAGGATTACCAGCTGGCGCGGCTGGTGGAGCAATGCATCTACGGCATCCTCACCTGGGCCGTGGCAGGCCAACTCGACGCGGCCGAGGCCGCGTCCGACGTGCGACGTGCTTGCACGCTACTGCTCGTTCGCTGGGTGGACCGCGGACAGTAGCGAGCCACAGGGTCCATGCTCTCGCTGCGGGCTGGAGTCGGTCGTGGTCATCGGCTCACCGCTTCGGACCTTCGCATTGGCTCGTGGTCATCAGCTGCCGTCGAGTTGCTCCGTCTGGCGGCGCGACCCACTCACCGGTGCGACGGTGACCTTCAGGCAGTGGTCTCGAGTGCTTTGCGCGGAGCGAGGATTCGAGTGAGGTGTGCGGAGATCGCGGCTGCGTCGCAGGTGCGCGCGGCGAGGTAACCGTCGGGACGGATCAGGACCAGCGTGCCCGGCTGGACGCGGAACAGGCGCCGCGCTTCGGAACCGATGAGTATCCGAGTGATATCCGTGTGGTCCGAAGCCGGGGCGTTGTCGGTTGCCATGCAGGTGCGTACCGCGTCGTCCGAGGTACCGGCGAGTTCACGGAGCGCTGCGGCGGCCTCTTCGCCGAATCCCACTACGGTCCAGTGGGTTCCGCGTGTGATGTCGAACAGTCGGGTCGGTGTGCCGTCGGCGGCGACGCCGCGGGCGTCGGGGGCGCGGTCCCCGGGGCGTGGGCCGCGGCAGCGGTCCTCACCGCGGAGGGTCAGCGCGGAGTCGGGGTAGGCGATGGCCAGCTGGTTGGTTTTGGCGAGCAGCCTGGCCATCACCGCCGGGTGCTTCACGAGCGGGAAGATCAGATGATCACGCAGAAAGCGGCGCACACCGCGCAGCGCGAACACCGACTCGAAGCCGCGCGAGCTGTCTGCCAGCACTCTGGCGGCCACCGGGATTCGCTCGTCCCCGTAGCTGTCCAGCAGGTCGCCGGGCGCACCACCGAGCACGGCCGCTAGTTTCCAGCCGAGGTTGTAGGAGTCCTGGATGCCGGTGTTCATGCCCTGGCCGCCGGCAGGCGAATGCACGTGGGCGGCGTCGCCGGCCAGGTAGACCCGGCCGTAGCGGTACCGGTCGACCATGCGCGCGTTGAAGCGGTAACGGGACAGCCATGTCGCCTCGTCCAGCACCACATCGGCCCGGCCCGAACGCGCGGTGAAGAGTTCGCGGAAGATGTCGAGCGTCGGCTCGGGCACCGATCCGTCGGGTCCGGGCACTACGTTCGCCTGGAACTGCCATACTCCATCGGCGTGCGGCAGCGGTGAAACAGCGAGGTAGCCACCGCCTTCGGTGAACCAGGCGTAGGCGGCATCGGCACTCAGTCCGCCTACTCGCACATCGCCCACCAGGAAGTACTGGTCGTCGTGCGTCCGTCCGGCCATAGTCGCGCCCAGCTGACGGCGGACTGTGCTGTGCCCGCCGTCGCAACCGACCAGATACCGGGCCCGCACGATCTCACCGTGGTCCAGCACCGCCGTGACGCCCTCGGCATCTTGTTCGAACGATGCCAGCTCCACACCGAATGCGACCTTGCTACCCAGTTCGGCCAAGCGGTCGCGCAGCACCTTTTCCACTCGCCATTCCGGCAGCAGGACCAGGTCCGGATAAGGAATTCCCGGCCGGGGACCCGAACCCGTGGTGGTCGCCAGCTCGGCGGTGAATTCGTGGTCCTGGTACATGCGCAGCGGCAACCCTGCCTCGCCGGTGGCCAGGATCCGATCGATCACGCCGAGGTCGTCGAGTACCTCCAGGCTGCGCGGCTGCAAGCCCTTGCCGCGCGAACCGATCGCGGGACCGGAGCCGCGGTCGATCACTCGATGGGCGATCCCGCGGCGGGCGAGCTCGACCGCCAGTGTCAATCCGGTCGGTCCGGCGCCCACCACGAGGACGTCGGTGCTCTGAATCTTCTTGTCCTGCAGCATCAGAACCTGCCTCCATCAGATGGTCACTACATCGTAGTACTACAATGTAGTACTACGATGTAGTAGAATCAAGCGCATGCCGAGAAAAACAGATAGGCGTGAGCTTCTGTCCGACACAGCCCTCCGACTGATCGACGAGATCGACCTGGCAGCGATCACCCACCGCGCCATCGACAAGGCCGCGGGCGTTCCCCCGGGCACCACCTCGAACTACTTCGCAACACGAGCCGCCCTATACGCGGCGATCGCCCGGCGCATCCTCGACCACCAGATCGCCGCCGAAAAGAACTCGGTGACAAACCCGCCCTCCACCCCCGAGCAGGTGGTCGATCTGCTCACAGCCGCCGTCGACGCCGGGTCCGGCCCCGCTCGCAACCGGTATCTGGCCCGCTTCGAGCTGTCCGTCGAAGCCGCCCGCGATCCGGAGCTGGCCGCGCTCATGCGAGACCTGCGGGCGGTCACCGTGCGCACTCGGGCCGCCCAGATCCGCGCTGCCTACCCGCACGCCACCGACGATCAGATCGATGCCATAGTGTCCCTGCTGACCGGCGTCGCTCTCGACCGTCTCGCACTCGACGTCCCCGCACTCGACACCGCCGCTATCGCTCGGGCCGTCCTCCGCGGATTTCTCGAGTAGAGATCTGGTTTGCGCCACCGCAAGGTTTTTCGATGATCACCGGGACGGGATCGGGTATCGACCTGGGTCGGCGGACACAGCCGACGATGCCAGAATCCGAACGAACGCGTGTATCTCCGCAAGAGTGTGCGCGGGCATCATGGTGTCGCAGAACGGCAGTGCTGCCGCCATCGCGCCAGTGGCCGGCTGGAACCTCGACTCGCCCGCACGAGGATTGAGCCAGATGACGCGCCAAGCCCGGCGTCTGATCCGGGCCATCGCACGGGCCAGGAGATCGGGAGTGTCGCTGTCCCAACCGTCCGAGGCGATGACGACGACGGCGCCGCGCACCGCGTTACCGGACGGAGTCGCGAGCAGCGCGCCGAGGCATCGGCCGATGTGCGTGCCGCCGTAGCGGTCGAGCACCTTGTCGTTGGCCCGGGCCACCGCCACCTCGGGGGAACGGTGCGCGAGCACGGGGGTAAGCCTGGTCAGGGAAGTGGAGAAGGCGAACGCCTCGGGTCGATCGGACGAACGGCGTTGCATGGCGGCCCGCATCAGGTGCAGATAGATCGTCGAATACGGTTGCATGGAGCGGCTGACGTCGCAGACCATGACGATCCGGCGCGGGCGACGCCGGGGACGGGTGCGGACCAGCACCGCCGACTCCCAGCCGGTGCGGCGCGAGTGGTTCATCGTCGCCCGGAAGTCGATCCGCTTGCCGTGCGGATCACTTTCCCGGCGCGTGCTGCGGCGCTGCGGCCAGAGTGCCGCCGCCTGTTCCAGCCAGGCGCCGATCGTTCGCAGATCGTCCGGATCGAAGCCGGCGAACGGTTCTTGCTCCCGTGCGGCGAACCGGCTCGGCAGCACATCCGGCAGTGCCGGAGCCTGGTCGGTGGACCGGTCGGCGCCGGTTGCCGATCGCGGCGTCGCCCAGGGGACGTCACCGCCGTGCCGAGACCGCCCCCGACCGACTGTGCCCGGCGCCGACGCGCGTTCGGCCGGTAGCCCGTGCGTTCGGCTCGCCGGGTCCACACCCAGCACCGCGTCGGCGAACACCGCCGCGAAGACCGCGTCGAAGGCGGCGAGATCTTGCATGCGATCGACGAGCGTGAGTCGCATGGCCCAGTAGAGTTCGGTGCGCGAGCGGGGTGCCATGCGACGCCAGGCTTGCACGAACAGCGCGGGACCGCTCGGCGCCACCGCGACGCCACTTCCCCGTAGTCGCGCGACCACCGCGACGGCGAACGCCGCCAGATCCACGCCGCGCAGCAGTGCCGCCCGCGTCATCGATTCGTGCGTATCCGCTTGCGCAGCAAGATTATTCCGAGCACTGTCGCGAGCACGAACACGACCGCGGGCGCATACTTTTTGATCATCGCGGGTCCCATGAGTTCGACAAGGTCCAGCGGCGCGGGCTCGGGTGGCGCCACCGGCTGCGCTGCTCGGCGGTCCGGCTCGGCTACCGACTCCACCGAAGTCTCATCGGCAGCCGCGAGTTTCGTTTCCAAGGATGCGACGAACTGACCCATCATCTTCTCGGACACCTGTTGCAGCATTCCGCTGCCGAACTGGGCGAGTTTGCCGACAACCTTGAGGTCGGTGTCGACGGTGACCCGGGTCCCGCCGTCGTCCGCGCACAGCCGTGTGGTGATGGTCGCGGCGGCGTTCCCGGATCCGTGCGAATCCCGGCCGCGCCCGCTGATGACGGCACGATGGTCGTGTTCGTCGCGCTCGACGAACTGCGCTCTGCCGGTGAATTCGCTGGTCACCGGGCCGACTTTGACCTTCAATCTGCCGAGGAAGTCGTCTCCCTGCCATCCGACCATCTGTGCGCCGGGCAGGAGCGGGACGACCTGTTCGAGGTCGGTCAGTACCTCCCATGCCTGCTCGACGGGTGCGTTCACGGTGAACTCGTTGGCGATCTTCATTGCGGCATCCCTCTCATCCGGTAGCCAGGTCTCGCGTGTATTCGGCGAACGCCTCACGCACGGTCGCACGGTCGTCGGGTGTCTTCGCCAGCGCGCTGAGTGCTGCGACCGCCTCCGGTGCGACGAGATCGGCGACATCGAGCGTCGCCAACGCGGCGATCCAGTCGATGGTCTCGGCGACGCCGGGCGGCTTGTCGAGATCGAGACCGCGAGCGTGCGCGACGAACAGGGTGGCATGTTCGATCAGCGCATCGGTCGCCCCGGGCACGGTGCGTCGCACGATCGCCACCGCGCGGGACGGTTCGGGGTAGTCGATCCAGTGGTAGAGGCAGCGCCGCCGCAGCGCGTCGTGCAGGTCGCGACTGCGGTTCGAGGTCAGCACCGCGAGCGGCGGCCGCTCGGCGGTGAAGGTGCCGAGTTCCGGCACGGTCACCGCGGCCTCACCGAGGAATTCCAGCAGCAACGCCTCGAATTCGTCGTCGGCACGGTCGATTTCGTCGACCAGCAGCACCGGGGGCGTCGGACCGCGATAGCGGACACAGCGCAGGATCGGACGGTCGACCAGGAATGCCTCGGTGAACAAGTCGGCTTCGGTGAGGTCGGCGCCGCGGGCTTCGGCGAGCCGAATGCTGAGCAGCTGACGCTGGTAATTCCAGTCGTACAGCGCTTCGTTCACGGTGAGGCCCTCGTAGCACTGCAGGCGGATCAGCGGAGCGGCGAGCACGGCGGCAAGGGTCTTCGCCGCGGTCGTCTTGCCTACTCCCGGCTCGCCTTCCAGCAGTAGGGGCCGACCCAACGTGGTGGCCAGATAGAAGGCGGCGGCGGTACCGGTGTCGAGCAGGTAGTCGTCGGCGTCGAATCGCCGGACCACGTCCTCGATATCGGCGAACGGAGAGATCATGGCGTGGTCGAGGCGCGCAGGCGCTCGTAATCGGCCCAGGTGTCCACGTCCAACGGCGCCGTCGCGTCGACGTCGAGCCGGGACACCGGGACGCGGCCCGACTCGATGATCTTCCAGACCGCCTTGTCGCCGTGCAATCGGGCCAACTGGCCGAACAGACCGCGGGGCAACCAGAACGGATGCCCGACGCCGTCGCGGTAGCCGCAGACCGTGATCGCCGCGGTCGTCGCATCGGCGATCAGTCGTTCGACGGTCGCGGCCGACAGACCCGGTTGATCACCGAGCATCAGCACGATTCCGGGAGCCAGGGGATGTACCGAGCCCAGGGCCGAACGCAACGACGAGGAACAGCCCGAACCGAAGTCGTCGGCCACGACCACCTCCACCCCGGTGAGATCGACCTGCTGCCGGACGGCCGCGGCCGCCCCGCCGAGGGTGACGATGATCTGATCGAAACCGCAGGCTCGAACCACGTCCAGTGTGGCGCCGAGAAGCGTCGTATCACGGTATGGCAGTAGCTGTTTCGGTGTGCCGAGACGCCGTGAGGTTCCCGCCGCGAGTACGACCCCGGTAACGAATCCGTTCGTCATGAGCGCGTCTTCGCCTCGGCGAAGGAAGTGCGGCAGCCGGAGCCGCAGAACCAGTAGTCGATGTCGTCGATGGTGAGATGTGGTGTGTCCGGCCCGACCACCACGGTCATACCGCACACCGGATCGAGCGCCTCGAACGCGACGCTCGACAGGCGAACCGGGACGGCCAAGCCGCCCTTGCGGATCGCCTGGATCACTTCCGCGACGATCGAGACGGCGATCTCCGCCGAGGTCTTGGCGCCGATCGGCAGGCCCACCGGGGTGCGCACGCGCATCTGCTCGGCGTCGGTCAAGCCGAGCTCGTCCAGAATCGACGCTCCCCGGATCTTGCTGGCCACCAAACCGACATACCCCACACCCGAGTCGAGCGCGGCGCGGATCGTCTCGGCTTCCGGGCCGCCGTGGCTCGCGATCACCACCGCGGTCGTGTCGGTCAGCGAATCCGGAGAGTCGGCTCCGCCGAGACCGCGCCGCACATCGAATCCCACCAGTGCGCACATTTCGGCCAGTGCGTCCGCGATCGGTGTCGCGCCGCAGATGCGCACCAGAGGCGCCGGAACCTGCGGCTCGAGGAATATCTCCAGCGCTCCGCCGGACAGACAGGGATTCACCACCACAGCCGCGCCGGGGGCTTCGGGAAATTGCAGGTCGCCGTCGGGCAGCACGCGCAGCAGCACGCTCTCGTTCGATTGCAGGGCGCCCAGCGCGGCCTTGCGGACCGAGTTCTGGGCGCACTGGCCGCCGACGAATCCTTCGATCGTCCCGTCCTGCAACAGGATCGCCTCGTCCCCGGCATGCGCCGAGGTCGGCTGCTGCGCTCGGACGACGGTCGCGTGCACGAACGGAGTCCGGGTCCGCACCAGTTGCTGTGCACGCTCGGTCATCTTCATCGGTGTTCCCATAGCTCCCACCCCACTCAGACGGGCGGTGTGGCCCGGCCCTGCATCGCTTCCCAGACCCGCGACGGCGTCAGCGGCATGTCGGCGTGCCGAACCCCGTAGGGCGCCAATGCGTCCACCACCGCGTTGACCACTGCCGCCGGTGATCCGACGGTCGCCGATTCGCCGATACCTTTCGCGCCGATCGGGTGGTGCGGCGAAGGAGTGACCGTGTACCCGGTCTCGAAATGCGGAACCTCGAGCGCCGTCGGGATGAGGTAGTCCATCAGGGATCCGCCGAGGCAGTTGCCGTCCTCGTCGAACGCGATGATCTCCATCAGCGCCATGCCGATGCCGTCGGTGATGCCGCCGTGCACCTGACCCTCGATGATCATCGGATTGATCCGCGTCCCGCAGTCGTCGACGGCGAGGAAGCGCCGGACCTTCACCACGGCCGTCCCCGGGTCGACATCGACGACGCAGAAGTACGCGCCATAGGGGTAGGTGAGATTCGCCGGGTTGTAACAGATTTGCGCGTCGAGTCCGCCCTCGATGCCTTCCGGCAGATCACCCGCGCCGTGTGCTCGCATCGCGATCTGCTGGATCGTGACGGCCGCGGACGGGTCGCCTTTGACGTGGAACAAGCCCTTCTCCCACTCCAGATCCGCGACGGACACTTCGAGCATGCCGGACGCGATGATCCGGGCCTTGTCGCGCACCTTCCGCGCCACCAACGCGGCAGCGGCGCCGGAGACCGGAGTCGAGCGGCTGCCGTAGGTGCCGAGGCCGAACGGGGTCTGATCGGTGTCGCCGTGGACGACGTCGATGTCGTCCGGCGGTATCCCGAGTTCCTCGGCGACGATCTGGGCGAACGTCGTCTCGTGTCCCTGCCCCTGGGTCTGCACCGACAGCCGCACAACGGCTTTGCCGGTCGGGTGGACCCGCAGCTCACACCCGTCGGCCATCCCGAGCCCGAGGATGTCCATATCCTTGCGCGGTCCCGCGCCGGCGGCTTCGGTGAAGAAGGCCATCCCGATGCCCATCAACTCACCGCGGGCGCGCTTTTCCCGCTGCTCTTCGCGCAGGGCGTCGTATCCGATCATGTCCATCGCCAAGCGCATGGTCTTCTCGTAGTCACCGGAGTCGTAGACCCAACCGGTCTTGCTGGTGTACGGGAACTGTTCGGGCCGGAGCAGATTGCGCAGCCGCAGCTGCGCCGGATCCATCTTCAGTTCCTGTGCGAGGCAATCCACCAACCGCTCGACGAAGTAGACGGCCTCGGTGATCCGGAACGAGCACGCGTAGGCGACGCCGCCAGGGGCCTTGTTCGTGTAGACCGCGGTCATCTTGCAGTAGGCGGCCTCAATGTCGTAGCTGCCGGTGAAGACACCGAAGAAGCCGGCCGGATATTTCAACGGTGCGGCCGTGCCGTTGAACGCGCCGTGATCGGCGAGCACGGTGGACCGGATGGCCAGGATCTTGCCGTCGGCGTCGGCGGCGATCTCACCGAGCATGATGTAGTCGCGGGCGAACCCGGTGCTGGTCAGGTTCTCGCTACGATCCTCCATCCATTTGACCGGTTTGCCCAGTAGCAGCGACCCGACGATGGCGCAGACATATCCCGGGTAGATGGGCACCTTGTTGCCGAACCCGCCGCCGATATCGGGTGCGATCACCCGGATCTTGTGCTCGGGCAGCCCGGCCACCATCGCGTAGATCGTGCGATGGGCGTGCGGCGCCTGACTCGTCGACCACAGGGTGAGCTTGCCGGTCACCGGATCGAGATCCGCGACGGCGCCGCAAGTTTCCATCGGGGCGGGATGCACGCGCGGATAGACGATCTCCTGCTCGACGACGACGTCCGCGCGGGCGAACACCGCCTCGGTCGCGGCGGCGTCACCGGTCTCCCAGTCGAAGCAGTGGTTGTCCCGCTTGTCCTCCAGATCATCTCGGATCACCGGCATCTCGGGCGAGAGCGCGGTCCGGGCATCGATCACCGGAGGGAGCATGTCGTACTCCACGTCGATGAGTTCCAGCGCGTCACGCGCGGCGTAGCGGTCCTCCGCGACGACGAAGGCCACCTCCTGGCCTTGGAACCGGACCTTGTCGGTCGCCAGCACCGCCTGCACATCGTTGGAAAGCGTCGGCATCCAGGCCAGTCCCTTGGCGGCGAGGTCCGCGCCGGTGACGACCGCCTTCACCTTCGGATGCGCCTGTGCCGCGGAGACGTCGACACTCACGATCCGCGCGTGCGCGAACGGCGAACGCAGGATCGCCATATGCAGCATGCCGGGCAGTTGGACGTCGTCGACGAAATTCCCGCGTCCGCGAATGAACCGGGGATCCTCCTTGCGGAGCATCCTGCCGTGCCCGCACGGCTTGCGGTCGTTGTCGACGCGGTCTTCCGGCCGGGATTCGACGGCGGTCATGATGTGCTCCCTACCGGCGCCGCGGTGGGCGCGGGTTCTGGCTCCGCCGCTTCGCCCCGTTGCTTCGCCGCGGCCCACTGGATCGACCGCACGATGGTGGTGTATCCGGTGCAGCGGCAGATCTGGCCGGAGATCGCCTCCCGGATGGTCTGCTCGTCGGGATCCGGGTTGCGGTCGAGTAGTGCCCGGGCCGTGATCATCATCCCGGGCGTGCAGAATCCGCACTGCAGCCCGTGACACTGCATGAAGCCTTCTTGCACGGGATCGAGCTTGCCGTCGACCTCGAGTCCCTCGACGGTGCGCACTGAACGCCCACCGGCCATGACGGCCAGCATCGTGCACGACTTCACCGGTTCGCCGTCCACCTCCACCACACAGGTGCCGCAGTTGCTGGTGTCACATCCCCAGTGGGTTCCGGTGAGCCGCAATTGGTCTCGTAGGAAGTGCACGAGCAGGGTGCGCGGTTCGACGTCGGCGGTCACCTGCTCGCCGTTGACGGTCATGGTTACCTGCATGGCTAGTTCCCTCTCAGCGCGGGATCGTTCAGTACGCGCTCGACCGCGGTGCGCAGCGCGCGAATCGTCAGTTCGGAGGCGAGGTGGCGCTTGTAGTCCGCGCTGCCACGCGAATCGGAAGCGGGTGAGCACGCCGCGCTCGCCCGGCGGCCCACCTCCGCGAAGATCTCTTCGGTGGGCGGCTCACCGATGAGCAGGCCCGACGCGGCGGCCAATGCGGCGGGATCGGGATCGACCGCGGTCAAGCCGATCCGTGCGGCCGCGATCGCACCGTCGCGCAGTGTCACCGTCGCGCCTGCCGCCGCGATCGCCCAGTCGCCGACCCGGCGCTCCACTTTCCGGTACGCACTGGAAGTCCGATGCCGCACCGGGATTCGGATCTCGATCAGCAGCTCGTTTCGCGTCATGGCGGTCTCGTACGGGCCGACCAGGAAGTCGTCCATCGCGATCTCCCGGTCGCCGGACGGTCCGCGCACCAGGCAGGTGGCGCCGAGAACCGTGCAGACCGTGGTCAGATCTTCGGCGGGATCGGCCTGGCACAGCGAGCCGCCGATCGTGCCGCGGTTGCGCACGACCGGGTCGGCGATCACGCGCTCGGCGTCACGGAAGATCGGGCACACCGCGGCGAGATCGTCGGATTCGAGCAGATGCCGGTGCCGCACCATCGCGCCGATGCGCACCAAGGTCGGATCGGTGACGATATAGCCCAGGTCGGCGGCCAGGTCGTTGATGTCGATGAGATATTCCGGATTGGCCAGGCGCAGTTTCATCATCGGCAACAGGCTGTGCCCGCCCGCGATGATGCGCGCCTCCTCTCCGAGCCGGTCCAGGAGTCCGACGGCGTGATCCACGCCCGTCGCGCGCTCGTATTCGAATGGTCCGGGCACCTGCATGTGACCCACCTCACATTCATGGGGAGAAGCTCAGCTTCTGCGCCGCTGAACTGCGGGTCAAGGCCGGATTAAGTAATCACTTAATCGGCTGTCGGCGCGGTGTGGTGAATCCGTCCGCCGGTTCCGGTCAGCGAACGGCCGTGCCCGCCCCAGCGCCGCGCGATGATCTCGGCCGCGATCGACACCGCCGTCTCTTCCGGCGTCCGGCCGCCCAGATCCAGCCCGATCGGGCTGGCGAGCCGGGCGAGTTGCTCCTCGGTGAGGCCGGCCTCCCGCAGGCGGGCCAGCCGCTGGTCGTGCGTGCGGCGCGACCCCATGGCGCCGACATAACCGATCCGCGGCGCCCGCAGGGCCACCTCGAGCAGCGGAACGTCGAACTTGGGATCGTGGGTCAGCACGCAGACGACGGTCCGCGCGTCGACCGCGCCTGCCGCGATCTGCGCGGCCAGGTAGCGGTGCGGCCAATCGACGACGACCTCGTCGGCGGTCGGGAACCGGGCCGATGTGGCGAAGATCGGCCGCGCGTCGCATACGGTCACCCGGTATCCGAGAAATGATCCCTGCTGCGCCACGGCGGCGGCGAAATCGATGGCCCCGAACACCAGCATCCGCGGCTGCCTGGCATGACTGGCGACGAAAACCGCCATGCCCTCGCCGCGACGCTGCCCGTCCGGGCCATAGGACAGCACCTCGCTGCGGCCCGCCGCGAGCAACCCGGCCGCGTCATCGATCACCGCGTCGTCGGTGCGCGCCGACCCCAGCGTGCCGCGCGCGTCACTCGGCCGGATGAGCAGCCGCCGCCCGATCCGGCCGGGGTCCGGGTGCTCGATGACGGTCGCGATCGCGACCGGCCGGTGCTCGGCGATGTCCGCGGCCACCTCGCCGAGTTCCGGAAACGTCTTCCGGGAGATCGGTTCGACGAAGATGTCGATGACGCCGCCGCAGGTGAGGCCGACGGCGAACGCGTCGTCATCGGAGAACCCGAACCGCTGCAACACCGGAAGACCGGTGCGCACGACATCGGTGGCGAGTTCGTAGACCGCGCCTTCGACGCAGCCGCCGGAGACCGAACCGCCGACCGTCCCGTCCGGGGCGACGACCATGGCGGCGCCTGGCGGTCGCGGCGCCGAACGGAAGGTGCGCACGACCGTCGCGACCCCAGCCGTGCCCCCGGCGTTCCACGTTGCCATCAGATCCGTGAGCACGTCCTGCATGATGCGTCCTCCGGGCGCGATACGGCGGTAGGCACCGCGTCCACCTCCAAACTAGACTCGGATCGTGACGCCCGCCCAGCTTCGGGCCTACTCGACCGTGGTGCGGCTCGGCTCCGTCCATGCGGCGGCCAGAGAGCTGGGGATGTCCGACGCCGGTGTCTCGTTGCACATCGCCCAGCTGCGCAAAGAGCTCGACGACCCGCTGTTCACCCGCGCCGCGGCGGGGCTGGCCTTCACGCCCGGCGGATTGCGCCTGGCCAGCCGGGCCATCGAGATCCTCGGACTGCAACGACAGACCGCGATCGAGGTGAGCGAAGCCGCGCACGGCCGACGGCTGCTGCGCATCGCGGCATCGAGCGCGTTCGCCGAACATGCCGCGCCCGGCCTCATCGACTTGTTCGCGGCGCGGGCGAAGGATCTGGCGGTCGAGCTGAGCGTGCACCCCACCAGCCGGTTCCGCGGTCTGATCGAGACCCGTGCGGTGGACATCGCGCTCGGGCCAGGGCCGGAGAACGCCGACACGGCCATCGCCGCCCGGCCGTTCCTGAAGTATCAGATCATCTCGGTCGCCCGCCCCGACAGCCCTGTGGCGGGCGCCGCCGCACATCCGGCGCTGCTGCGGGAGCAGCCGTGGATGCTGGGTCCCAGCGCGGGCAGTGTGGACGGGCACATCGCGACGATGCTGCGCGAGTTGGCCGTACCCGAATCCCATCAGCGGATCTTCCAGAGCGACGCCGCCGCTCTGGAAGAGGTCCGCCGGGTCGGAGGCATCACCCTGACGATCGGTTTCGCCGTGGCCGCCGATCTCGCGGCCGGTCGGTTGATCCACGTCAAGGGACCGGGGCTCCAGGTATCCGACGAGTGGTGCGCCACCACGTTGCCGCCCGATTCCCGCCAGCCCGCGGTGTCGGAACTGCTGCGGTTCATCACCACCCCGCGATGCATCCAGGCGATGATCCGTGGGTCCGGCGTGGGCGTCACTCGGTTTCGCCCGAAAGTGCATGTGACTCTGTGGAGTTGAAACCGCGCCTGCTGCGCGCCGTTTGCGGCATGCTTCGCCTCGAGTCCGCGCGACGACCCGGCCGCGGCGGCCTCGATGGCGGAGTCGCTGTTGTCGGCGCCGCGCTTTTCGCGGCGCTGATCGGCCGCAGAATATCGGGCAGTACGAGGCCTACCTGGAGCGTTTCCTTCGCTGGGTGCCCGTGGAATCCGGCCTGGACCGCACCCGCGCCGGAGCGGGGTTACGCAGGTGAGGTCACCGATCGGACGTGCCACTTCTTCTGGCCAAGGGCGCCCGCGGGCGCAGGACATCGCTCACGGCGCATGATCGGCGCCGCTCGGTTGAAAAGCTCTCGACCACAAGACTGTGTGCCGCGACCGGTGCGGCGGGCACCAGGGTAGGGGAGGAAGTACGACGGGGATCCCACCGCGACCGATGAGTTCGGCAACCACGGTGCAGGCCAATTCGGTGTCGTCGGTCCACCCGCACTGCCGGGCCGGGAGATTGCCGGCCCGAAGATCCGGAATCGACCGGCAATTGCATGTTCATACTTAGATATGCGCATTGGACCATGATCAACGGTAGAGCGGTTGACGACAATACGGAGCTTGTCCTAGCCTCGGCGAGGTGAACATTGCTCACCCGACGGTCGTGAACACTTCCGTCTCGTGTTCGCGAGATCTGGAGGGCCTCCGCTTCGTAGATGTTCGTCGGGTGGCTCGACGAGTCGGATCTGTCGATGACGTGGGAGGTGGCGCTCGCCGCGTCCTTGGGTCTGGTCGCGGCGCGGGATCGGCGCGATAGCGATGACCAAGCGCGGGTTGACCCGGGATCGTTTGGCTGACATCGCTCACGATTACGTCTCGGAGAACGGTCTGGACGCGCTCACGATGCGACGGCTGGCAGCCGCGGCGGGGGTGACGCCCGGTGCGTTGTACAAGCATTTACGGGACCGGAAGGATCTCCAGCGTGCGATGGCCGACACCATTTTCCGGGCCGTCGACCTGTCGGATATCGACCTCGGCAACCCCGATGTCGCGCAGACGATGATCTGCTGTCACCGTATTCGTGCGGCGATACTTCGTTTCCGTGAGGGAGGACGCGTCGTCGCGGGCTCGTACTCGCCTTCGCCGGAGACCATCAGAGTCTCCAGTACGCTGACGACACTCCTCCGCGGTGTGGTTCTGCCGCAGTTCGGCGTCGGCGAGATCGTTTTGGTATTGCGTTCCTACATTACGGGTTTCGTCATCGAGGAACAGGCCTATCTCGAACTGAGCAACGCGGGCGAGTGGGATTCCCTGGTGGCGCGAATTTCGACCGGTGGTCATGCCCGGCAGGAGGGTGCCGACGATGTCCTCGCGATTATGACCGGTGATCGGGATCTGAGGTTCACCGCCGGATTGCGCGCTGTTCTCTACGGCAAGGTTCGAGATTCGGCTAACATCGCTGCGCCGGTTCATAATTGATTGCAGTGTCGGCTTCGTCCGAATCGATGGGCGCGGTTGCATCATGGCTGATCGGCTCGAGCGGTTCGCGGTCTGTCCGGACGTCGACGCGTCGGCGAAGGCGCTGCGCTTCATACGCATCTGCGACCCGTGGGATCCCGATCGTCACCGTGGTCGGCGCGCCAGGCCTCCTATCGGGTGCGGGGTGGCAGCGCGACGGGGTGAATCGGCATCCGAGCCTTTGTATGCCTACGGGATGGCCGAGGTGGGGAAGATCGCGATCGGAACGCGCTACGGCGGGCGCACCGAGTCCCGGGCTCCGTACCCCGGGTGAGGAGATGAACCCGGGACGGCCGCGCGGTTCCTCGTCACGGAGTCTTCCGGTGGGTCGCGAAGTGGCAGCTTCCCCGGTTGCGAGATAGGAGACATCTGCGAGAGGGGAGACGTCTGCGAGAGAGGCGGCGCAGGTCGCGTGCAGGTTCCGACTCCATCGCTCTCGGCACTCGCTAAAATATTCGAAACCGACCAGTAATTCGCGTTTCTGGTTTCGTAGCGGAATCCGACGACGCGAGCGTACGCGAGGCGAAAAGATTGACGCGGCACCGGCCTGCCTCTAACCTTCGCGTGGTGAACGATGCTTACCATGCGGCGTCGGGGTGGCCGTCGCAGGTATCGCCATCTCTGCGACCGACGGCTGCCGGATCACTCCACGCTTACCTGACCGTCGCAGTCGGCAGCGGGCTACCCGGCGCGCCTGCCCCGCACCCGCGCGACGATACGGCCGAGTAACCACCGGACAGGTGTAATTCCACCGACCGGATGTGCGACAAAGGGTACTCACCCTTTGCCCGTCGACCGGGCCACAACTTCGGAGAGGAAGGACGGCGAGTGTTCAGCCGCATCGCCATTGTGAACCGGGGAGAGGCCGCCATGCGCCTCATCCACGCGGTCCGAGACCTGGCCGCGGAAACGGCACGTTCGATCGAGACCATCGCCTTCTACACCGATGTCGATCGCAACGCGACGTTCGTGCGCGAGGCCGACATCACCTATGACCTGGGGCCGGCCTCCGCGCGACCGTACCTGGATCTGAAGGCGCTCGAACGCGCGCTGGTGGCGACCCGGGCCGACGCCGCGTGGGTCGGCTGGGGCTTCGTCGCCGAAGATCCGGCGTTCGCCGAGTTGTGCGACCAGATCGGCGTGACCTTCATCGGTCCGGATGCCGAGGCGATGCGCAAACTCGGCGACAAGATCGGCGCGAAGCTCATCGCCGAAGAGGTCGGTGTACCGGTCGCGCCTTGGAGCCGCGGCCCGGTCGAGACCGTCGACGACGCGCTCGCCTCCGCCGCCGACATCGGCTACCCGCTGATGCTGAAAGCGACCGCGGGCGGCGGTGGGCGCGGTATTCGCGTGGTCACCGACGAGGCCGAGTTGGTCGACGCTTACGAACGCACCCGGCAGGAGGCCGCCCGCGCGTTCGGCAGTGGTGTGGTGTTCCTCGAACGGCTCGTCACCGGCGCTCGCCATGTCGAGGTCCAGGTGATCGCGGACGGTCAGGGCACCGCCTGGGCGCTGGGTGTGCGCGACTGCTCGGTGCAGCGGCGCAACCAGAAGGTCATCGAGGAGTCCGCGTCACCGGTGCTGCGGCCCGAGCAGGTCGCCGAACTCAAGGCCTCGGCCGAGCGCCTGGCGGTCGCGGTCGGTTACCGCGGCGCGGCGACCGTCGAGTTCCTGTACCACCCCGGCGACGAGCTGTTCGCGTTCCTCGAGGTCAACACCCGTCTGCAGGTCGAGCACCCGATCACCGAGCAGACCACCGGTTTCGACCTGGTTCGCGCGCAACTGGCGGTGGCTTCCGGTGAACGGCTCGAGGGCGAGCCGCCCGCCGAGCGTGGGCACGCCATCGAAGCGCGGCTCAACGCCGAGGATCCCGACCGCGACTTCGCTCCCGCGCCGGGCCGGATCGCCCGCTTGGACCTGCCCGCGGGTCCGGGTATCCGGGTCGACACCGGCGTCAGCGAAGGCGATGTCATCCCCGCCGATTTCGATTCGATGATCGCCAAGATCATCGCTTACGGTCGCGACCGGTCCGAGGCGCTGGGCAGGTTGCGCCGGGCCGTCGGGCAGACCCGGGTGATCATCGAGGGCGGCGCGACGAACAAGAGTTTCGTCCTCGAACTGCTGGACCAGCCCGAGGTGATCGACGCGAGCGCCGACACCGGCTGGATCGACCGTGTGCGCGGACAGGGTCGCCTCGTCTCGCACCGCAATTCCGCCGTCGCGCTCGCGGCCGCCGCCATCGACGCCTACGAGGAAGAGGAACGGGCCGAGCGGGACCGCCTGCTGTCCACCGCCGCGGGCGGTCGTCCCCTGGTGCAGCACCACGCGGGCCGACCGCTCGACCTCAAATTGCGCGGAGTCGGCTATCGCGTGCGCGTGGCCCGTACCGGCGCGCATCGGTTCCGCATCGGCATCGAGGCGGGCGAGGACATCCGCACCGCCGATGTCGACCTGGTCCGCTATGACCGGCATTCCGGCCAGATCGTGGTCAACGGCACCGCCTTCCGCGTCACCGCGGGCACGCACGGGCCGATCCACGTGGTCGACGTCGATGGTGTGACCCATCGGGTGAGCCGGGACGAGGGCGGCGTCGTCCGCTCACCCGCACCCGCGCTCGTGGTCGCCACGCCGCTGCAGGTCGGCGACGAGGTCGAGGCCAACGCGCCGCTGCTGGTGCTGGAGAGCATGAAGATGGAGACGGTGCTGCGCGCACCGTTCAAGGCGCGGCTGAAGGAATGCGCCGTCTCGGTCGGTACCCAGGTGGAGACCGGGGCACCGCTGCTGCGGCTGGAGCGCCTGGTCGATGACGCGGTCGAGGAGACCGCGGCCGTCGGGTCGGTCGAGCTGGACCTGCCCGCCGGGGATGCGCAGGCTCATCCGCACGAGCGGCTCGTCCGACGGTCGCAGGACCTGCGCGGCCTGTTGCTCGGTTTCGACGTCGATCCGCACGACGACCGCCGGGTGCTGTCGGATTACCTCGATGCCCGCCGTATCGCCGTCGCGGACGACCGCAGGCCGCTGGCGGAGGAACTCGAGCTCATCGACGTGTTCACCGACCTCGCCGAGTTGAGCCACAACCGGCCGTCGGGTGAGGACGCCCAAGGGCATGTCCACAGTGCCCGCGAGTACTTCCACACCTACCTGCAGAGCCTGGACGTCGAACGGGCCGGACTGCCGGAATCGTTCAAGAGCAAGCTCGCGCGGGCGCTCGGCCACTACGGCGTGTCCGATCTGGAGCGTTCCCCCGAGCTCGAGGCCGCGGTCTTCCGGATCTTCCTCGCCCAGCAACGCACCGACACCGTCGCGGTCGTGACGGCACTGCTGCGGGAGTGGCTGGGCGAGCGGATGCCCGATCGAGCTCTGCGCGAACCGGTCGGTCTGGCACTGGAACGGCTGGTCGCCGCGACCCAGGTGCCTTTCCCCGTCGTCGCCGATCTCGCTCGCGGTCTGGTGTTCGGCTGGTACGGCCAGCCGCTGCTGCGGCGCAATCGCGCCCGCGTGTACACCAACGTCCGCCGGTCCCTGCGGTACCTGGACACCCATCCCGACGCGCCCGATCGCGCGGAGCGTATCTCCGACATGGTCCGCAGCACCGAACCGCTGGTGCGGTTGCTGGGCCAGCGGCTGGTCCGCGGCAGCGACGACAACACGGCGATGCTCGAGGTGCTGACCCGCCGGTACTACGGCAACAAGGGCCTCACCGGCGTCCGCACCCACGATGTCGACGGATGCCGTTACCTGATCGCCGACCGCGACGGTGCGAGCCTGGTGTCCGCCGCGGTGCGCTTCGACGCGCTCGGCGCCGCGGTGCGCGGGCTGGCCGAACTGACCGGCGACGCGGTGTCGATCGACGCCGACATCTATCTCAGCTGGGAGAAGCAGCCCGCCGACTTCGACGCCATGGCCGCGGCCCTGCACTCGGTGCTCAGCGCGCAGCCGCTGCCGAAGCAGGTGCACCGGATCACCGCGACGGTCGCGGGCAGCAACGGCGCGGTCATGCATCACCACTTCACCTTCCGCCCGTCGGCCACCGGCCCCGCCGAGGAACGGCTGATCCGCGGCCTGCATCCGTACATCGCGCAGCGGATGCAAATGGAGCGGCTGCGTAAGTTCGATCTCACCCGCCTGCCGTCGTCCGACGACGAGGAGATCTATCTGTTCCGGTGCGTCGCGAAGGACAATCCGGCCGACGACCGGCTGATCGCGTTCGCGCAGGTGCGGGACCTGACCGCGCTGCGCGAACACGACGGACGGCTGCTCGCGCTGCCGACCGCCGAGAGCACGATCGCCACCTGCCTCGACTCGATCCGCCGGGCGCAGTCGCGTCGGCCGTCGGCGAAGCGGCTCAACACCAATCGCATCGTGATGTACGTCTGGCCGCCGCTGGATGTCACCCGCGCCGAGCTCGAGCGGATCGGCGGCCATGTGCTGCCGACGACCGCGGGCGCCGGACTCGAGGAAATCGTGCTCATCGCGCGGGAACGCGACGCGGACACCGGCGAGTTGGTGAAGGTGGCCATCCGGATCAGTTTCGATGCCGCGGGCGGCACCGTGGTGACCTTCGGCGAGCCGTCCGACGAACCGATCGAGCCGCTCGACGCCTACCGGCAGAAGGTGCTGCGCGCCGCGGGCCGCAATGCGGTGTACCCCTACGAATTGACCGGCCTGCTCGGCAATTTCACCGAATACGACCTCGACAGCGACCACACGCTGGTCCCGGTCGACCGGCCGAAGGGGCGCAACACCGCCGCGATCGTCGCTGGCGTCATCACCACGGCCACCCCGAAGCATCCGGAGGGCGTCACGCGGGTGGTACTGCTCGGCGACCCGACGAAAGCATTGGGCGCGCTGTCGGAACCGGAGTGCAGGCGGGTGATCGCCGCACTGGACCTGGCCGAGCGCCTGGAGGTGCCGCTGGAGTGGTACGCGCTGTCGGCGGGCGCTCGCATCTCGATGGAATCGGGCACCGAGAACATGGACTGGGTGGCGGCCGCGCTCAAGCGGATCGTCGAATTCACCCAGGCGGGCCGCGAGATCAACATCGTGGTCGCGGGCATCAATGTCGGAGCCCAGCCGTACTGGAACGCCGAGGCGACCATGCTCATGCACACCAAGGGCATCCTGGTGATGACGCCGGATTCGGCCATGGTGCTCACCGGTAAGCAGGCGCTGGACTTCTCCGGCGGCGTGTCGGCCGAGGACAACTTCGGCATCGGCGGCTACGACCGGGTCATGGGTCCGAACGGACAGGCGCAGTACTGGGCGCCGAACCTGGCCGCGGCGCGCGACATCCTGATGGCGCACTACGACCACACCTACATCGTCCCCGGTGAGCAGGCGCCGCGGCGGTCGCAGACCAGCGATCCCATCGATCGCGACATCTCCGATTTCCCGCACGTCCTGGCGGGCAGCGACTTCGCCACCGTCGGCGAGATCTTCTCGGCCACCGCGAATCCGGACCGGAAGAAGCCGTTCGACATCCGCACGGTGATGCGCGCGGTCGCTGACCAGGACCACCCGGTGCTGGAGCGCTGGGCGGGCATGGCCGACGCCGAGACCGCCGTCGTGCAGGACGCGCATCTGGGCGGAATCCCGGTGTGCCTGCTCGGCATCGAGTCCCGGGGCGTGCCGCGGCACGGTTTTCCGCCCACCGACGGCCCGGACACCTACACCGCGGGCACGCTGTTCCCCCGATCGTCGAAGAAGGCCGCGCGGGCGATCAACGCCGCGAGCGGCAACCGGCCACTGGTGGTGCTGGCGAACCTGTCGGGCTTCGACGGGTCGCCGGAGTCGATGCGCAAGTTGCAGTTGGAGTACGGCGCCGAGATCGGTCGTGCGATCGTCAACTTCGACGGTCCGATCGTGTTCTGCGTGATCTCCCGCTACCACGGTGGCGCGTTCGTCGTCTTCTCGAAGGCGTTGAACCCGAACATGACCGTCCTGGCGCTGGAAGGCTCGTTCGCCTCGGTGCTCGGCGGCGCGCCCGCCGCGGCGGCGGTGTTCTCCGGTGACGTCGCCACCCGCACCACGGCCGACCCACGGGTGCAGGAGCTGGAGGTGCGCGTCGCCAACGCGTCCGGTACCGATCGGGCCACGCTGAGCGCGGAACTGGACGAACTGCGCTCCTCGGTGCGCGCGGAGAAACTCGGTGAAGTGGCCGCGGAGTTCGACCGCATCCACAATATCCAGCGTGCTGTCGAAGTCGGCTCTGTCGATGCGGTCATCCGCGCCGATGAACTGCGGCTTCGCGTCATCGAAGCCATCCAGGAGCGCCTGGACGGCTGACGGCGGCGGGCTGCGTCCTCGGCGGGCGGCGGCTGGACGGTCGGTTGTGCTCGTTAGCGGCGCAATCGGATCGGCAGTCGTCGCTCGCCGTCGTGTGCGGCCTCTGCTACGCGCCCACGGCTGCCCGTGGTGCACCGTGATTCGGAGCGTTGCCGGTCCGTCGATCGCGGTGGCGGTGCCGCCTACCGCCGGTTGGGGGAGTGCCGCGCAAAGCTCGCCGGTCTGGTGACGATCACCGGCACCTGCGCCCCGTGTAGTACGGCTCGACTGACCGAACCGAGCGGCATCGCGGAGAATTCGTCGTGCCCGCGGCTGCCGACGACGATCGACCGCGCTTTCTCGCCCGCCTCGAGCAGTCGCCTGGCGGGGTGGTCCTCGACCACGACACGCCGAACCGTCACCTCCGGATACGCCTCGCTGTACCCTGCCAGGCTCCGGTCGAGCAATCCCTCGCCGCCCTCCCGCGATTCGATGAGCGAGCCGGGGAAGCCGGACAACGCGTGCACCGCGACGAGACCGGCGCCGCGAAACGCCGCCTCGTCGAATGCCAATCCGACGGCCGCCGCGCTGCTCGTGGAGGCGTCGACGCCGACGACGACAGGCCCGTCGCCGTGCTCGACGCCACGGGGAACGACGGCAACGGGGCACCCCGCCTGCCGCGCCAGCGCGGTGCTCAGCGATCCCAGCATCGCGCGGCTGAACGCGCCGAGGTCATGGGCGCCGACCACGAGCAGCCGCGCGGTCTCGGATCGGCGGCGCAGAGCCGGAACGGGGGCGGCGTTGGTCAACTCCGCGGTCACGTCGATCCGATTGATCGGAGCGGATTCGGCGATGGCCGTGGCGTACGCGAGCTCCAGCGCGTCCGGGCCGCCCCACCTATAGCTGCCGGGGACGGACGGCCCGAACTCGACGCCGGAACCGTGGTCGCCGAGGCCGCCGGTCAGGTAGACGAGGTGCAGCGGTGCGTGGCGGTGGGCGGCGTCGATGGCGGCCCAGCGCACGGCGGCAAGCGCCACCTCGGAACCGTCGACACCCGCCAGGATCGGAGCCTTGCTCGAAGTGAACATGGGTGCTCCTCCGGTTCGCATGCGGGGCCGTTGTCGGGCCGGATCGAGATCGTGGCGGCGTACCTGGCGAGTGTCCGTCTCTTCGGCGAGGTGGCAGTAGAGCAACCGGTAGCCAGCGGGGAAGGACCAAGGTCCCGCTCTCGCACCCGGGCGGGAGCCGCCTTACCCGCGGCGACCGCTGCGGTGAAGTCGCGGAGCACGATGGTGCGTTCGAGCCGCGGCGACGGGTGATATATCCGTTGGTCTCGCGGAATCAGGGGCGGTGCCAGGGCAGACGGGTACGGGCGCAACTACGGGAGACGGGTAGTCGGCTACTCGCGTCGGCAGGTCGAACAGAGCGAAGGCTCGACTGCATCCTCGGGAGCATGCCCGTCTCGGGGGAGGTGACCATGGGAAACGATTCGCGAGCATTCCTAGTCGCGGCGGCCGTAGCGGGACTGCTCGGTGGACCGGCGGATGACGAAAAGTATGGGCGTCAGGTGGTGTCGCCGCTCCCGGCATTCACCGGCCCGGCCGTGCTCTGTTGAGCCGTTCGAGGGCGATGCCCGGCTCGACCACGGCGGTGGCGGCACAGTCCACCGACACCACACGCGTGCAGCATTTGCTCCAGTCCATGACGATCGCCGCGTTGCAGCATTGCCCGGCAAGGCTCGTGCCGCCACCACGCGACACCACCGGCACGTCGTGCGCGTGGCAGACGGCGACCGCAGTGGCCGCGTCCTCCGGTGTGCGCGGCACGACCACCCCGAGGGGTTGCCTCCAACGGCCATTGGAAACGACCGGAAGCGCCGTGATGGCCGGGCAATTGAAGCGAACGCGCCATTTCGGGCACATCCTCTCGACGACGGCAGGTGAGCATCGGAACAGACGAGAACACCGCGCGGATGCCCGTCCGGTCGGCGGTATGCCTCGGGTTGAGGGTTGCCGGCCGGGGTAATCGGCCCCGGAGACAACACCTCGAAGGCGGACAGGAGAACCACATGGCTGACCAGGTCGCCGACTATGTCTTGCGACGACTGCGTGAGTGGGGCGTGCAGCAGGTGTTCGGCTATCCGGGCGACGGCATCAACGGCTTGATCGCCGCGTTCGGGCGGGCCGACAACAAACCCGCCTTCATTCAGGCGCGCCACGAGGAGATGTCCGCGTTCCAGGCGGTGGGCTACGCGAAGTTCAGCGGCGAGGTCGGCGTCTGCACCGCCACGTCAGGTCCGGGAGCGATCCATCTGCTCAACGGCCTCTATGACGCGAAACTCGATCACGTGCCGGTCGTGGCGATCGTCGGGCAGACCGCGCGCAGCGCGATGGGCGGCAGCTATCAGCAGGAAGTCGATCTGCAGAGCCTGTTCAAGGATGTCGCGTCGGAGTATCTGGTCGAGGTGAACGTTCCCGATCAATTGCCCAACGCGCTCGACCGCGCGTTCCGTGTCGCGACCACCCGCCGGGCCCCCACGGCGCTGATCATCCCCTCCGATCTGCAGGAGGAGCGCTATCAGCCGCCCGAGCACGCGTTCAAGCAAGTGCCCTCCAGCCCGCCCTCGGCACTGCATGCCACGGTCACCGCGGATCGCGCCGGCATCGAACGAGCCGCCGAGATCATCGACGCCGGGTCGCGGGTGGCGATCCTCGTCGGGCAAGGCGCCCGGGACGCCGCCGAGCAGGTGATGGAGCTGGCCGAGATCACCGGAGCCGGGGTGGCCAAAGCTCTGCTCGGCAAGGATGTGCTATCGGACGACCTGCCGTACGTGACCGGATCCATCGGCCTGCTCGGTACCCGGCCCAGCTATGAACTGATGCGCGACTGCGACACCCTGTTGATCATCGGATCGAATTTCCCCTATTCGCAGTTCCTTCCGGACTTCGGTCAGGCGCGTGCGGTGCAGATCGACATCGACGGCGCCATGATCGGCATGCGATACCCCACCGAGGTCAATCTCGTCGGTGACGCGAAACACACGCTCACCGAACTGCTTCCGCTGCTGAGCCGCAAGTCCGATCGCAGCTGGCGGACGACGATCGAATCCAACGTGCGGCGCTGGTGGGAGACGATCGAACGCCAGTCGCTGCTGGACGCGAAGCCGGTCAATCCCATGCGGGTGGTGTGGGAACTGTCGCGGTGCATCCCGGAGGACGCCATCGTGACCGCGGACTCCGGGTCGTCCACCAACTGGTATGCCCGCTGTCTGCGGTTCCGCGGGCGGATGCGGGGTTCGTTGTCGGGGACGCTGGCCACCATGGGGCCCGGTGTGCCGTACGCGATCGGCGCGAAATTCGCCCACCCGGACCGGCCGGTGGTCGCTCTCGTCGGTGACGGCGCGATGCAGATGAACGGCGCGGCCGAATTGCTGACCATCAGCCGTTACCGCGAGCAGTGGCGCGATCCACGGCTGGTGGTGTGCGTGTTCCACAACAACGACCTGAACCAGGTCACGTGGGAGCTGCGCTCGATGGGGGGCGCGCCGAAATTCGAGGAATCGCAGTCGCTGCCGGAGGTCTCCTACGCCGAGCTCGCCCGCACGTACGGTCTGGGCGCCATCGCAGTGGACGACCCGAACGACCTCGCGCCTGCCTGGGAAGCGGCGCTGTCGGCCGAGCGGCCCACGGTGCTCGACGTCCGCTGCGATCCGGAGGTACCGCCGATCCCACCGCACGCCACCTGGGACCAGATGAAATCCACCGCCGAAGCGGTGCTGCGCGGCGACCCCGACGCCTGGCATCTCGTGGCACAAGGCGTGAAAGTCAAGGCCCAGGAATTCGTCCCCGGCCACCGCGGGTGAAGGTCTCGCCGGTAGTAGGTGAGGAGTATCGATGACTCGAGTGTCGTATCCACTCGCACCGCAGGTCACACCGACCAGGCCGTTTCCGGCGCGGACGGCTCCGAAGGGCTCGGTGTTGTGGCGGCTGGTCACCACGACGGACCCGAAGGTGCTCGGCATCATGTATCTCGTCGCCGCTACCGCCTTCTTCATGCTCGGCGGTCTGATGGCGCTGCTCATGCGCGCGGAACTGGCACGGCCGGGCCTGCAGTTCCTCTCACCCGAGCAGTACAACCAGCTGTTCACCATCCACGGCACCGTCATGCTCCTGCTGTATGCGACTCCGACGGTGTTCGGATTCGCCAACGCGGTCCTTCCGTTGCAACTCGGAGCACCCGACGTGGCATTTCCACGGTTGAATGCCTTGAGCTTCTGGCTGTTCCTCTTCGGCGGAACGATGGTGGTCTCCGGATTCGTGACACCCGGCGGCGCGGCTGATTTCGGATGGACTGCGTATACGCCACTGAGCGATATCATCCATGCGCCCGGCGCCGGAGCCGACCTGTGGATCATGGGCTTGGTCGTATCCGGTTTGGGCACCATTCTCGGCGCGGTGAACATGATCACCACCATCGTCTGCCTGCGCGCGCCCGGCATGACGATGTTCCGCATGTCCATGTTCGGGTGGAACATCCTGGTGACCAGCGTGCTGGTGTTGCTCGCGTTCCCGATTCTCACCGCCGCCTTGATGGCGCTGGCCTACGACCGGCATCTCGGCGGGCACATCTACGACACGGCTACCGGTGGCGTCCTGCTCTGGCAGCATCTGTTCTGGTTCTTCGGGCACCCCGAGGTCTACATCGTGGCACTGCCGTTCTTCGGGATCATCAGCGAGATCCTGCCCGTGTTCAGCCGCAAACCCCTGTTCGGCTATGGACCTCTGGTGTACGCCACCATCTCGATCGGAGTGCTGTCGGCGGCGGTATGGGCGCACCACATGTTCGCGACCGGGGCGGTGCTGATGCCCTTCTTCTCGATGATGACCTTCCTGATCGCGGTGCCGACCGGGGTCAAATTCTTCAACTGGATCGGCACCATGTGGAAGGGGAACCTGACTTTCGAGACCCCGATGCTGTTTGCCGTCGGCTTCATCGTCACTTTCTTGTTCGGCGGGCTGTCCGGCGTCATCCTCGCCAGCCCGCCACTGGACTGGCAGATTCACGACACCTATTTCGTCGTAGCCCACTTCCACTACGTGTTGTTCGGCACGATCGTTTTCGCCACTTTCGGCGGAATCTACTTCTGGTTCCCCAAGATGACCGGGCGCTACATGGACGAGCGCCTGGGCAGGCTGCATTTCTGGACGACATTCGTCGGCTTCCACACGACCTTTTTGGTCCAGCACTGGCTGGGTGCCGAAGGTATGCCCCGCCGGTACGCCGACTATCTGCCGACCGACGGCTTCACGCCGCTGAACGCCATCTCGACCATCGGATCGTTCATTCTGGGCGTCTCGATGGTCACGTTCGTGTGGAACGCGTTCCGCAGCTACCGCTACGGCGAGGTCGTCACCGTGGACGACGCCTGGGGCGCGGGAAATTCACTCGAATGGGCCACGACCTGCCCGCCTCCCCGGCACAACTTCTACGAACTCCCCCGTATCCGATCCGAACGCCCGGCCTTCGAACTCCACTACCCGCACATGCGCGAACGGATGCGCGCCGAATTGCACGTCGGCTGGGGCTCGTAGGTGGCACGGAGCCGGTGTGATCACCGCGGTTCGTCGCGATGGTCGGCCGGCGTGTACGGGATATTGGCGGCGCGGTTCTCGTCGACCCGGATCGCGCGCCCGAGCTGCGGGAAGGCGCGCTGGGCGCAGTCGGGGCGTTCGCAGATCTTGCAGCCCGCGCCGATGGGCACCGCGGAGGTGTCGTCATGAATGGGCAGGCCGTGGGAGTAGACGAGCTTGTCGGCGTACGCCAGGTCGCATCCCAGCCCGATCGCGAAATCCCTTCTGGGAGAGAGATATCCGGGGGTGCTCTCGTCGGTGGTTCGGGCCAGCCACAGATATTTGCGTCCGTCGGGCATCTCGGCGATCTGGGTACGGATCCGGCCGGGTGTGGTGAAGGCTTCGTGGACGACCCACAGCGGGCAGCTGCCGCCGACCCGGGAGAAATGGAACGCGGTCGCGGATTGGCGTTTGGAGATGTTGCCCGCGCGGTCGGTCCGTACGAAGAAGAACGGGACTCCGCGTCGTCCGGGGCGTTGCAGTGTGGACAGGCGGTGGCAGACGGTCTCGAAGCCGACCTCGAACATCGCCGACAGCAGATCGATGTCGTAGCGCAGCTCTTCGGCGGCGTCCCGGAACCGGGTGTAGGGCAGGATCAGCGCCCCGGCGAAGTAGTTCGCCAACCCCACCCGCAGGAGCTCGCGCGATTCGGCCGCCATCGACTCCACCCTCGCGGTCAACGCATCGATGGTCGCGGTCTGGGTGAGAAAAGCCAGCTGTGTGGCGAGTTGAAAGGCGCGCTGACCGGCGGAGAGCCTGCGGGCGAGCATGATACGGCCTGCTTCGGGGTCGTAGACGCGTTTGGGGCCGGGGCGGTGTGGGTCGTCGGATCTGATCGCGACCCTGATGCCGTGCTGCTCGCGCAGGAGTTTGCTCAGTTGCAGGTCGAGGCCGCCGATGCACAGACCGTGGCCGGCGAAGAGTTGTTCGGCGGCCTGGTCGAGTTCGGGGATGTGGTTGCGGTGGTCGTAGAAGAAATCGCGCACGTCCTCGTACGGCATGGCACGACCGGGGTCAGCCGTGGGGCTTTCGATGCCCGCGGAGAATCGTTCGAGTTGTTCGGTCGCGCCACGCAGACGCCGGTGCAGGCTCAGCAGGACGCGGGCGGCGGCGGGCACCCGGGAGACCAGGTCGTCGAGTTCGGCGGTGGACACCGCCGCGCCGTCGGGATCCTCGGCGAAGACGTCGTGCAGGTCGGCCAGCAGTCGCGCGTCGGTGTCGGTGGCGAAGAACCCCATGTCCAGATCGAAGGTGGAATTCAGGCGTAGCAGCACCGGCACCGTCAGGGGCCGCTGATCGTTCTCCAGCTGGTTGACGTAGCTGACCGACAGCGCGAGCGCCTTCGCCAGGCCGGATTGCGACAAGCCGCGTTGCTCGCGCAGTGCACGCAGCCGTCCGCCCGCATACATCTTCTGCATGCTCGCGAATGTAGCACCACGAGATTTCGCAATTTCCACAAATTTGCTGATTGCGGTACGCAAAATTCGGCATTGGTAACGGATTTCCCGGGTGCATAGGCGTGTGTAACGTGCGAAAAGAAACCCGGAAATTGATGATCTGGAGGCTTCGTCGTGAAAAACCACCTCGTCCGCACGCGCCGCTCCGCTGAGCACTTCCCCCGCGAGGAGCACCTCGCGTGGCGGATCGCCGAGGTTGCCGCGGACCCGGTGGCGGTCGCTCCGGAGACCGAGGAGATGATCGTCAACCGGATCATCGACAACGCGGCGGTCGCGGCGGCGTCGGTGACGCGTCGTCCGGTGGCCAACGCGCGCGCCCAGGCGCTGGCGCACCCGTACCAGCCGGGCGCGACCGTCTTCGGCGTCGACGGCCGATGCTCGCCGGAGTGGGCGGCCTGGGCCAACGGCGTAGCCGTGCGCGAACTGGATTTCCACGACACGTTCTTGGCCGCGGAGTACTCCCACCCCGGCGACAACATCCCGTCGATCCTGGCGGTAGCCCAGCATGCCGGACGCGGCGGGCGGGATCTGATCCGCGGGTTGGCGACCGGATACGAGATCCAGGTGGACCTGGTGCGGGCGATCTGCCTGCACGAGCACAAGATCGACCACGTCGCCCACCTCGGCCCGTCCGCCGCCGCCGGTATCGGCACGCTGCTCGGCCTGGACACCGAAACCATTTATCAGGCCATCGGTCAGGCACTGCACACCACCACCGCCACCCGGCAATCGCGCAAGGGAGAAATCTCCAGTTGGAAGGCCTACGCACCCGCTTTCGCCGGGAAGATGGCGGTGGAAGCGGTCGATCGTGCCCTGCGCGGTGAAGGCGCGCCGTCGCCGATCTGGGAAGGGGAGGACGGCGTCATCGCCTGGCTGCTGGGCGGCCCCGACAAGGAGTATTCGGTGCCGCTGCCCGGCCCGGGTGAACCCAAGCGCGGCATCCTCGATACCTACACCAAGGAGCATTCCGCCGAATACCAGAGCCAGGCGCCGATCGACCTGGCGCGCCGGTTGCGGGAGCGGATCGGCGACCTGGACCGGATCGCCTCGATCGTGCTCTACACCAGCCACCACACGCACGTGGTGATCGGCACCGGATCGGGCGATCCGCAGAAGTTCGACCCGACGGCGTCCCGCGAAACCCTCGATCACTCCGTCATGTACATCTTCGCCGTCGCCCTGCAGGACGGCAGCTGGCACCACGAGCGCTCCTACGCCCCCGAACGTGCGCAGCGGCCCGACACCGTCGAGTTGTGGCGCAAGATCTCGACCGCCGAGGACCCGGAGTGGACCCGGCGCTACCACTCCACCGACCCGAACGAGAAGGCGTTCGGCGCCTGTGCCGAGGTCACGCTGAAGAGCGGCGAGGTGATCGTCGACGAACTCGCGGTCGCCGACGCGCACCCGCTCGGCGCGCGGCCGTTCACCCGCGACCAGTACATCGCCAAGTTCCGGACGCTGGCCGAGGGCGTGATCGACGCGGGCGAGCAGGACCGCTTCCTCGACGTGGCCCAGCGCACCCCGCAGCTGTCCGCCGAGGAACTGGGTCAGTTGAACTTCACCGTCTCCGACGAGGTACTCGCAGGGGCGCCGAAATCGCCGAAGGGACTGTTCTGATGACCGGTCTGCTGGCCGCGGCCACGCCGGCCGCCGACAAACGCGCCGCGTTCCGCGCGGGCCTGGCCTCCGGAACGATCCAGCGTTTCCCGGGTGCGTTCAATCCGCTGGTGACCAAGCTGATTCAAGAAATCGGCTTCGAAGGCGTGTATGTCTCCGGCGCCGTGGTATCGGCCGATCTGGCGCTGCCGGATATCGGGCTCACCACCTCGACCGAGGTAGCGGAGCGCGGTCGGCAGATCGCGCGCGTGACCGATCTGCCGGTGCTCATCGATGCCGACACCGGCTTCGGCGAGCCGATGAGCGCCGCGCGCACGGTCTCGCTGCTGGAAGACGCCGGAATCGCGGGCTGCCATCTCGAGGATCAGGTGAATCCGAAACGGTGCGGTCATCTCGACGGCAAGGCGGTGGTGCCGGTCGAGGAGATGGTACGCAGGCTCCGGGCGGCGGTGTCCGCCCGGCGGGATCCGAATTTCGTGCTCTGCGCGCGCACCGACGCCGCCGGGATCGAAGGCATCGACGCCGCGATCGATCGGGCCGGGGCCTACGCCGAGGCGGGCGCGGATCTGATCTTCACCGAGGCGTTGCGCACCGTCGCGGATTTCGAGAAGTTCCGGGCCGCGGTGCCGATGCCATTGCTGGCGAATATGACCGAGTTCGGTAAGTCCGAACTCATCCCGGCGGCGACACTGGAGCGGATCGGCTACAACGCGGTGATCTACCCGGTGTCCACCCTGCGGTTGGCGATGTTCGCGGCCGAAGCCGGGTTGCGGGAGATCTTCGATCAGGGCACGCAATCGGGCTTGCTCGATCGAATGCAGCCCCGCTCTCGCCTGTACGAGCTTCTCCAGTACGAGCGATACAACGAATTCGATTCCGGCATCTTCGATTTCACTCTGGGAAGGAACCAGTGATGAACACCGCATCGCGGAGCGATTCGATGGGGGGCGGTGGTCGGGCGACGAGTAGGCCGGAGGCCGCGGTACCGACCATATCCAAAGGCCTGGCAGGCGTCGTCGTCGACACCACGGCCATCTCGAAGGTGGTGCCGGAAACCAACTCTCTGACCTACCGTGGCTACGCCGTGCAGGATCTGGCCGCACACTGCGGTTTCGAGCAGGTGGCGTATCTGCTCTGGTACGGCGAGTTGCCCTCGGACGCCGAACTGGAGCGGTTCCAGCAGCGAGAACGAGCGTCCCGCCGGGCCGACCGGTCACTGCTGTCGCTGGTGGCCAAGTTGCCCGACACCTGCCACCCGATGGATGTGGTCCGCACCGCCATCAGCTACCTCGGCGCGGAAGACCCCGCCGAAGACGACAATTCGGCGGATGCCAACCGCGCCAAGGCGCTTCGCATGTTCGCGGTGCTGCCGACCATCGTCGCGGCCGACCATCGCCGTCGCCACGGCCTGGACCCGATCGCACCGCATTCCCATCTGGGGTACGCGGAGAACTTCCTGAACATGTGCTTCGGGACCATCCCGTCGCGCGAGCTGGTGGAAGCGTTCGAAGTGTCATTGATCCTCTACGCCGAGCACAGCTTCAATGCCTCCACCTTCGCCGCCCGCGTCGTCACCTCCACGCAGTCGGACATATACAGCGCCGTCACCGCCGCCATCGGCGCATTGAAAGGGCCGCTGCACGGCGGCGCGAACGAAGCCGTCATGCACGACATGCTGGAGATCGACGACCCGGCGCTGGCCCAGGGATGGCTGCGTAACAAGCTGGCGCACAAGGAGAAGGTGATGGGCTTCGGCCACCGCGTCTACAAGAACGGTGACTCCCGTGTCCCCACCATGAAGAAAGCCTTCCTGGATATCGCCGCGGCGACCGACGGCCAGAAGTGGGTGCGTATATACGAGATCCTCGAGCGCGCCATGCGCGAGGCCACCGGCATCGAACCGAATCTCGACTTCCCGACCGGCCCCGCCTACTACCTGCTCGGTTTCGATATCGAGGTGTTCACCCCGATCTTCGTGATGAGCCGCATCACCGGCTGGACTGCCCACATCATCGAGCAGGGCGAATCCAACGCGTTGATCCGGCCACTGAGCGAATACGTCGGCGTCCCGCAACGGACGGTCGTCGCCTGAACTTTCCGCACTGCGGATCGTGCTCAGGTGCGATCGGCCGGGAACCGGCAAGCATCGGCGGCCATGATCTTTCGCCGACTCTCGCTGGCGGGCGGGGCGCTCGAACTCGCCCAGGCCCGTGGCGTATCACCGCGCGGCGCCGCCCGCTACGGCGATCCTCAGGCCCACATCGGAGTCCGGCACCTAACCGATCTCCGCCATGGCGGCGCCGGCCTGCCTGTGGCGAGTGCGCCAAACGGAATTGGGTAGGGGGCAGCGGCCCGTGCGGTCCCGCCCTACACTCGACGCACACGCAAGCTCTCCACGGAGGTGATCGGCGGTTGAATCCCATGAATCCGCGCGACCAGCACACCGCACGTTATGAAGCCGGTTATCAGCCGGGCGATTACCGTGATCCCGGGTACGGCCAGGATCGCGGAAACGGCAGGTCCTCCGGGTATGGCCAGGATCGCGGGTACAGCCAGGCTTCGGGGTACGGCCAGGAACACGGGTACGCCCAGGAGCACGGATACGGCCAGGATCACAGATACGACCAGGCGTCCGGATACGGCCAGGACCAGGGACAGGGCGCATATCAGCACTCCGAACGCCCGGAGAGGCAACCTCGGTCGCGGCAGGAGCCGGACGTCAATATCGGCATGTTCGTCGGCGGTGTGATCGCCGCCGCGGTGGTGACCGCGCTCGCGGCGTGGTTGTGCGCCTGGATCATCGAGATCATCGCCACCCGAGTGAGCGAGAGCGGCAAGTTCGGGGTGTGGAACCCGATGGCCCAGGATGCGTACTGGTTCGCCGTGGTGGCATTCATCTGTGCGCTGTTGGGCGGGGTGCTGTGGTATCTGCTGCGCCTGGGCACTCCGTCGCCGGAGTTGTTCTTCGGCTGGATCGTGGGCATTCTGACCGCCGCGGCGGTGATCATTCCTCTGGCACTGTCCAGCGACCTCTGGGTCGGCATCTCCACCGGGATCGAACATTTGGTGATCGGGCTCCCGATCCTCAGCCTCGTGCGCATGGTGGGCGCCAAGAGCATCGTGCCCCGGTGATCGACCCTGCGCAGTGCTCGAACGCGCGCTGCCGGAGCCGGATGTCCATCCTCGCTCGGGGGTGGCCGTGGCACCGGAGGTTTCGCTTCATCGGGATGCGCGAAAACTGTTGCAGTAGCCGCAATGACGGTACTCGCGCTGGCTGATGTCTCTGACGGGTGCTACCGAATTCGGTGGCGCGGGCGATCCAGCATCCGCGAGCGCGGGATCTCCTCGGTGCGCCGCAGCGCCGGGGGCGGCACGCGTTGCGGCTGTACGCAACGGCACTGCGAGCTTCGGGGCGTGTCGCGCCGCGTCGGATGAAGTATCTCCACCCCGCCCGCACGGCCGACATCGGTCCGGCGGAATCGACACTGCTGCCTCGGCCGCAAAGGTCGTTCGGGATCCTTTGCCCCGGCCCCGCCTACGGGTGGATGAACCGAATCCCCCGTGCTCTTCCTGCGCTCAGGCGGAGGCTCGGAAGATGGTCTCGAGTTCCACGTAGGCATCCAGGCTGTGCGGGCCGAGTTCGCGGCCGCACCGGTGCAGACACCGGCCTTTTCTTGTCGTCGCCGAGGCGGTGATCGCCACAGGGGGTGCTGGGTCGGGGAGGCTAATGGTGGCCACGGGGGGAAGGCTCGCCAGTGGAGCCGCCCCGGCGACGGCATGAACTTGTGGCGGCCGATCAGTGCGCCGTGTAGGCGCCGGCGTCGAGGTCCTCGATGAGGGTCGGTCCGGTAGGTGTCCAGCCCAGCAGCTCTCGCGTCGCCTCGCTGGTTGCCGAGAGTTCCATCGCGAAGAACGCGCCGATCCACCCGAAATGGCCTTGGATGTCCGCAGGGGCGATGGAGGTCACGGGCAGGTCCAGTGCTCGGCCGATCGCCTCGGCGATCACGCGGCTCGGCACGCCCTCTTCGGCGACGGCGTGCAGGCGAGCTCCCGCCGGGGCTTTGCCGAGGCCGAGCGTGACCAGTCGGGCGGCGTCGGATCGATGGACCGCGGCCCACTGGTTGGCGCCGTCGCCGGGATAGCCGGAGACGCCGGTCCGGCGGGCGATCGCGGCGAGGGTCGCGATGAAACCGTGGTCGCCGGCGCCGTGCACGGTCGGCGCGAAACGCAGGCTCACGGTGTGCACGTCGCGGTCGACGTACTCGAGCGCCAAGTTCTCGCTTCCTCCGCGCGGCGAGTCGGGGCCGTGGAACCGAGACGGGTCGGCCTCCGTCGCGGGCCTGCCCTGGCTGAGGGCAGCGACGCCCGACGCGAGCAGGAAGGGGCGGCCGGTGCCGGCGAGCGCGTCGCCGATGGTCTGAACGGCGGCTCGCTCGGCCGCATTGGATGCGGCGAGGTCGGACCAATCGTGTTTGTTCGCCAGATGAATGACGGCGTCGGCCGCCTCGGCTCCGGAGCGGATGCTGTCGAGGTCGTCCAGGTCGCCGCGGCGGACCTGGACGCCTTTTGCCTCGAGGGCTGCGGCGGATCCGTCGGATCTGGCCAGTCCGGTGACCGCATGGCCATCGGCGAGCAGGTCGGCGACGGTGGCGGAGCCGATCCATCCAGAGGCTCCGGTGACGAAAACATGCATGACGTGAACTCCTTCGTCCACTCCGCCGCCGAGCGGGGAGCGATCTGCACGAGGTGATGTCTGTGACTGACGTCAGTCACAGACATCACCATACGCCTTCATGTCAGTAGCTGTCATCACTACACTTGGCGATATGGCACGTTGGGAACCTGGGGCTGCGGAGCGGCTGCGGCAGGCCGCGCTCGAACTGTTCGCCACCCGGGGCTTCGAACAGACCACCGCCACGGAGATCGCGCAGTCCGCCGGTCTGACCGAACGCACGTTCTTCCGTCACTTCAGTGACAAGCGAGAGGTTCTCTTCCGCGGACAGGGCTTACTGGTCGAAGCACTCGTCACCGGCGTGGACGCCGCACCCCCGGACGCGTCCGCGATCGACATCGCCGCCTCCGCGCTGCAGTCCGTGGCGTCGTTCTTTCCCGGCGAACGCCGGTCGGAGTCCCGGACACGACAATTTGTGATCGACCAGAACCCCGCACTACAGGAACGCGAGCGGCACAAGCTCGCAGGTCTCGCCACGACGGTCGCCGACGCCCTGCGCGCGCGAGGCGTCGACGACCTCGCGGCGAGGCTGGCGGCGGAGTCTTGCATCACGGTGTTCGGTATCGCTTTCACGCAATGGATTCGCGAAGACGAGCAGCGGTCGTTCGCCGAGATCGCAGCTGATGTGTTCGGCGAGTTGCTGACCCTCACCGGAAAATCGACAGCGCATCGTGCGACGCCCGCGGATCGCGCCGCCGGGCAATCCTGAGAAGCTGTCGACGCCCGCCATCGGTCATGACGCCGATCCTCGGCTCGGCTCACACGATCGGCCCTTCCTGTGCTCCGGGGCGGCCCACGTCAGCACGGCGCGCTGGTCGCGGTAGGCGGGGGACGGATGGGTCGGTGACCGCGATTCGGCAATTGACATCCGCTCCACCCCGAAAGTACCTTTGCGATCAAAGGTAAATACCTTTGATCGCAAAGATATTGTCGACAGCGCTCCGCCGCGCCAGGTCCGGCGGGCCCGTTCGCCGAGGAGAAGGTCATGTCGGATGAGACGCACGACTCCGCGCACGTGATGCGCTGGATCCGCGACTGCGCCCGCCCCCTCGCGACGGTCGACGCCGATGGGTCGCTCATGGACTTGGCGGCGTTGGCCGACCGGGCAGACGGCACGGTCGTCGTCGGAGTCGGCGCGACGACCCGCGCGGGGCACGAACTGTCCGTGACCGCACACCGGATATTGCGACTGTTCGTGGAAAATCTAGGTTTTCGGGCGCTCGCCCTGCTCGATGACGAATCCGTCGTGGCGGCCATGGACGAATACGCGCGGACGGGTGCCGGGGACGTGCGGGCGATTCTGGGCGATGCGTGGGTGCCGTGGCGCACCGCCGAGACAATCGCGGTTCTGGAGTGGGCGCGCGAGTTCAATCGTGCGCATCCGCACGATCCGGTACGACTGTTCGGCCTCGCTCCCGAGGCCGCCAAACCGGCGCACTACGAGCGCGTGACACGGTTCGTGGAAAGAGTTGCGCCGCAGAGGATCACGGATCTCAGATCGCACTACGACCCGATTGTGACAGCCCATCGGCTGGGCGAGCACATACAGCGCGCGAACGGCACCCACCCCGGGCGCCCGTTCGCCGACCACGCCGAAGACGCGCTGACGCTGGTCGAGTCGTTGCCGGGCGCCGCCGACACGCCCGAAGTCCTGGACGCGGCTCACCTCATCGTGCGGTACCACGAGAACAGCACCGCCTCGGGCCGCCGTGACTTCGCCGCCGAATCCGTCGATGCCGCTCGCCGCATCGTGGACTGGCGCGACCGCACCGGGCACCGGATCGTGTACTGGGAAGGAGTGTCCAACACCGCCGTCGCGCGAGAGCTCACCGTTGCCGCTATGTCACAACGGTTTCCGAGCACGGGATCCCTGCTCCGTGACCGCTTCGGAACCGGCTATCTGTCGGTCGCGCTCACCTTTCATCACGGCCACGTCCGCGCCGACCTGGCTGTGCCCGCTCCGGCGGAGGGCTTCGCCGACACGGTGCTCGACCAACCCGGACTCGGCAATTACCTGCTCGATCTGCGGACCGCACCCGCGGGCGCGGTTCGGCAATGGCTGCATCGGCCCGCGAAGCTCCGCCTCATCATCGGGACCTACCACCCTGACCGCGACGTCGATCATCACATCGCCGGTGCCGGACTGGGCGACTGGTTCGACGTCGTCCTGCACATCCGGACCATCACCCCGACGCACTCGCTCGCGACAGCCGTGCCGCGGGTGCCCTGATGTTCGGCAGACTCCAGCTTCTGGACAGTGCGGGCGGGAACCATCGGTCGGCGGCATCCGGCCGCCGACACCTTCGAGTTGATGGCACGCCTGCTCGACGGCGCCACCCGGGTTCGGCGGATCACCGTCGCCGATCGTCCCGACTTGTACTTGTTCGAAGTCGAGCGGAATCACGGTACTCCGGCGCTGGTCGTCTGGGAGCGGCGCGGCATTGCCGATCAGGATGATTCACCGAACGAATTCGTTTGCGACTGGTCGTTTCTCCGGGCGCATGTAGTGGATGCCCACGGTGCTCGGGTGCCGGTCGACATCGCTGGGGGAGTGCTTCGGGTCCAGGTCTCGTCGACGCCGCTGTTCATCGACGGCGCTGTCGAGGGACAGCGGTGACTCCGGGCGCATCGGGGAACATTTTTCCTATAACCGGCGAGTCCGGCCGGTCGATAGTGAAGGCCCGTTCACGAGAAGGGCTACACATGAGCGACGACGATCTTCACGACTTCGAGCACGATTCGTTCACCTACGACGGCAAGACCCGCGCACTTTTCCGCCAAGGCGCCGGTCCCGCCGTAATCGTCATGGCGGAATTCCCGGGCATCTCACCCGAGGTGTTCGACTTCGCCCGCCGCGTCGCGGGTTTGGGGTGCACGGCGGTGGTGCCGCACCTGTACGGCAACCCGGGTCGTGACCCCAGCCCCGCCGCGCACGGGCTGGTCTCCGCGTTGGCGAACGTCGCCGGCCAGCTCGGGCCGATCTGCGTCAGCCGGGAGTTCGTGGTGCTGGCCACTGGCCGCACCTCACCGGTCGTGCACTGGCTGCGGGCGCTGGCCGAACACGAGCACCGCCGCTGCGGCGGGCCGGGTGTCGGTGCCGTCGGGATGTGCTTCACCGGTGGATTCGCCCTCGCCATGGCGGTCGACGACCGTCTGATCGCGCCCGTGCTGTCCCAGCCGGGGTTGCCGCTGGGTTTCACCTCGCGACAGAAATACTCCATCGACCTGTCCGCTTCGGACCTCGCCCGCGTCAAACAACGTTGTGCCGACGGACTTTCGGTCATGGGCCTGCGATTCTGCGGTGATCGACGTTCTCCGGCCGAACGATTCGACTTCCTGCGCGACCAACTCGGCGAGGCGTTCATCGCGATCGAACTCGACGACGCCGCTGCCAACCCGGACGCCGTGCTCGATCCCCACTCGGTCCTGACCGAACACCTCATCGACGAACCGGGCCAACCTACCCAGGCCGCCCTCCACCGAGTACTGGATTTCCTCGGCAGTCGACTCCTGGCGGATCACCAGCCGATCGGTGAGCGCCCTTAGCGACGATTCCTGTCGTCCCGCGAGGTCGATACGACTCCGCACCGCCCTCGGCGCGGGCCAGTGTCGGTCGGACCGCATCGACGACTTCCGAATCGAAAGGAAAATCATCTGTAGCGGAACTGAAGACGGCAGCATCCGTCCCCTGCGCTACCTGACCTACGGCGCGGCGCCGATGTCGACCGAGAAACTCCGCGCCGGAATCGAGCGGCTGTTGCCCGGAATCACCGACGGTCACCGATCCGTCGGTTCCACCGGCTTCCTCACCCCGTGGGCGTTGTCAGGGACGACCGTCCCGCGCCATCCCCCGATGAGCCGCATGGCGTGGTAGATCACCAGCGCGGCGACGGCGCCCAGCGTGATGCCGCCGAAGTCCAGTTCGCCCACCACCCATGTGAAGTCGGCGATGCCGATGACCAGCGGGATGGCCGCGGTGAACTGGTTGATCGGCTTGCCGAAGTCCACCCGGTTGCTCACCCAGATGTGCACGCCGAGGATTCCGACCAAGCCGTAGAGTGCCGTCGTCACGCCACCGAGCACCCCGGCCGGGATGGCGGCGATCACGGCTCCCACCTTCGGTGACAGGCTGAGCGCGATCGCCGCGGCGCCGGCCACCCAGTACGCGGCGGTGGAGTACACCTTCGTCGCGGCCATCACGCCGATATTCTCCGCGTACGTGGTGGTCGCCGAACCGCCGCCGCTGCCTGCCAGTACGGTCGCCAGACCGTCGGCCGCCAGCGCGCGGCCCATGCGCCGGTCGTAGTCGATACCGGTCATCGTGGTGATCGACTTGACGTGCCCGATGTTCTCGACCACTAGCACCAGGACGACCGGCACGAACATCGGGATCACCGAGAGGTGGAAGCTCGGTGCGTGGAAGTCGGGCAGGCCGACCCAGGAGGCCTTCCCTATCCTCGCGGTGTCGACCTCGCCGCGGGCGAGCGCGAGCAGGTAGCCGAGCACGACGCTGGTGACGATCGCCAGCCGGCCGAGCAACCCGCGAAAGAGCACCAGACACAGGATCAGCAGGATGAGCACGACCGTCGCGGTGATCGCGTCCTTCTCGAAATTGGTCTTGGCGGTCGGCGCCAGGTTCAGCCCGATGAGGGCGACGATGGTGCCGGTGACGACCGGCGGCATCAGCGCTTCGATCCAGTGGGTGCCGGCGAAGTGCACCACCGCGCCGATGACGATCAGTACGACGCCCACCACGACGATCCCGCCCAGCGCCGCACCCATTCCGTCGGAGGCGGTGGCCGCCAGGACCGGAGCGATGATCGCGAAACTCGAACCCAGATAGCTCGGCAGCCGGTTGCGGGTGATCACCAGGAACAGCAGGGTGCCTACCCCGGAGAACAGCAGCGTCGTCGACGGTGGGAACCCGGTGAGGACCGGCACCAGGAAGGTGGCGCCGAACATCGCCACCACATGCTGCAATCCGATCCCGATGGTGCGCGGCCAGGTCAATCGCTCGCCGGGCGCGATCACAGCGCCGGTGGCGACCGGAGTCCACCGGAACATCGATCCGGTTCGCGATTCGGGCGTTGTCATGGGAGCAGTGTGCGGCATCAACGGCCGGCGCGCTGTGCCGGACTCCTCGGCCGAGGTGTCGCGTGCACCGTCTGCGCACCCCGTCCGGCAACGACTACGGCCGCGCCTATCTACGGCAGTGGCAGCGGGAACACCCGTGATCGGGAACCACGATGGGGTGGCCGGTGAGGTCGACCGTCACCGCCCTGGTCCGCCCTCGGAAGCGCCGGTGGTGCCGTTGCCCAGCACCGTGAATCCGGTGTCGATGAGCAGGCGCTCGTCGAGAAGGTTTCTCGTGTCGACGATGACGGCTCGGTCGACGTCGGTCGCGAGTTTCGCCCAGTCGAGCGAGCGGAATTCGGGCCATTCGGTGAGGATCACTATCGCGCCGGCGTCTTTCGCCACCAGGTAGGGGTCGTCCACCACGCGGATGCCGTCGAGACCCGGGGTGCCCGCCGGCACACACGGGTCGTAGGCGGTGACCGTGGCGCTGTGCCGGGTCAGCTGCCGCGCGACCGCGACGGCGGGGGAGTCGCGCAGGTCGCCGGTTCCGGCTTTGAACGCGAGGCCGAGCACGCCGACCCGGGTTCCGGCCAGCGAGCCGTCGACCGAATCGGTGACCGCGCGGCGGATCTTGCGCAGCACCATCGCCTGCTGGCGGTCGTTGGCTTGCAAGGCATTGCGAACCATGGCGAAGTCCACACCCCAAGTTTCCGCGGCACGCAGGAGCGCGCGCGTGTCCTTGGGCAGGCACGAGCCGCCCCAGCCGGGGCCGGGAGCGAGAAAGGCGGGACCGATCCGGTCGTCCATCCCCATCGCACCGGTGACCTTGGTGATGTCGGCGCCGACTCGTTCGCACAGTTCGGCCAGTGTGTTGACGAACGAGAGTTTCACCGCGAGAAACGCGTTGCTGGCGTATTTGGCCAGTTCGGCGCTGGCAGAGTCGGAACGCAGCACCGGTGCGCCTGTTCCGGCGTAGAGCGCCGCGACACGGTCGGCCGACTCCCGATCGTGCTCGGCCGCGCCGAGGAGAACCCGGTCGGGGCGCAGGAAATCCTCGACCGCGTGGCCCTCCCGGAGGAATTCGGGGTTGCTGACCACCGCCGTGCCCGCGAGACCGGACAGGGCGGGAATCCGCGCCGCCGTCCCCACCGGGACGGTGGATTTGGTGACGAGCACACAGTCCGGCGGTAGGACGGTGGCCAATGTCCTCAGCGCGTCCTCGAGTACGCCGAGGTCGGCCGTACCGCCGGTGCCCATGGGCGTGGGAAGGCACAACAGGACCACTTCGCATTCGTGCAGCGCCTGCGCGTCCGACGTGAAGACCAGCCGATTTTCCTCCAGGCCCTCTCGAACCAGTTCCGGCAGCCCCGGCTCGACGATCGCGACCGCACCCGCCCGCAGCGCCGCCACTTTGGCCTTGTCGTTGTCGACACAGATCACGTGGTGTCCGAGGTGGGCGAGGCATGCGGCGCTGGTGAGCCCCACATAACCGGCGCCAACCACGCCGACGCGACTACCCATGGCGGACCCGCTGTCCGAGCAAGTCGGTCGCGACCGTGAGCACATGTTCGGGTCGCACCATGAGCAGGCCCGGATCCGGATAATCGGCGTGCGGGTCGCCGACGGTCCCGGCCCACAGCGCGATGTGGCGTTCCGCGTTCGCGGGCGGCCCCCACCGGTGCGGGGGCGTGGGCCCGAACAGCACTACCGACGGTGTGCCGAACGCGGTGGCGAGATGCCCGACGCCGGTGTCACCGCACACGACCAGAGCCGCGTCGGCCACCAGTGCGGCGAGTTCGGTCAGATCGGTGCGTCCCGCGTACACCGCCGAGGGAGGTAGCCCGGCCTTCTCGGCGACCGCGTTGGCCAAACGCATTTCGTCCCTGCTCCCGGTGATCACCACTCGATGACCGTCGGCGCCGAGTGCACGCGCCACTCGCGCGAAGCGTTCGGACGGCCAGCGCCGCGCGGGATAGGCCGCGCCGGGGTGGATCACGACCGCATTCGACTCGGGGGCGGGTCGCGGTGGGGCCGGCAGCAGCAGTGCGGTTGGATCGGCGTCGATCCCACCGTATTCCAGCAGCAGGCACCAGCGATCCACTTCGTGCACGTCGTCGCGCCACGCGGGGCCGGGCAGGTCGGGAAATTCCGGATTGTGGTGGGTCAGTAGTGCGTCCGGGCCTGCCGTCAGCAGATCGCGGATGCTCTCCGGTCCTTTGCCGTGCAGGTTGACCGCGAGACTCGGTGGCGCCGTGGGCCATCGAAGCGCACCCAGTCCCGCCGTCGGCAGCAGTTCGTCGACCGCGTCGATGAGGCCGACGAGGTCACGCAGCGCTTCCGGCGCCGCGAGCACCACCCGGTGGCCGGGATGGGCGCTTCTGATCCCACGCAGGGCGGGCACGATGGTCAGCAGGTCGCCGAGCCCGAGTGCCCGCAGCACCAGGATCGTGCGCGTCAGGGCCACGATCCCTCTTCCGAGGCGCACACGACCATCTCCCTGACCTCGCAGCCCGGCGGCTGCCGGAGCGCGAAGACCACCGCGTCGGCGACGTCCTGAGGTTGGTTGAGTTTCGCGTCGGGCGGCGGCTTGTACTGCTCGTCGCGGTCGTCGAAGAACGCCGTGTGCATCCCGCCCGGGATGAGCAGGGTCACCCCCACGCTGCCCGCCGTTTCGGCGGCGAGCGCCCTGGTGAAGCCCACGACGCCGAATTTCGACGCGCAATAGGCGGTCGCATGACCGACCGCCTTGATGCCCAGGGTGGAAGCACACGTCACGACCGTTCCCTTGCTCTCCCGCAGCGCCGGAAGGGCGGCACGAATCACGGCGGCGGTGCCGAACAGATTGACCTGGACCACGTATTCCCATTTCTTCGTCGGCACTTGGTCCAGTGGGCCGCAGGCGTCGGTCCCCGCCGCGGTGAACACGCCGTCGATCCGGCCGCCCGTGCGCTCGATGATCTCGTGCACGGCTTGTTCGGCGGCGACGGTGTCGGCGAGATCCGCACGCACGAAATCGACGGGTGCGTCGGGCTCCACCCGGTCGATCACGTAGGGGCGGCCCCCGTTCGCGCGGACGGCGGCGGTGACCGCCGCGCCGAGCCCCGAAGCGCCACCGGTGATCAGGACATTGCCGAGGGTTCGCATCGCGCTCCTTACGTTCTCGGGTCAGCCGCCGACCTGGCTCGCGGTGACCAGTTGTGTAGTCGAGTAACCGGGAACAATGGGGATCAGCGCGATCTCGCCGCCGTAACCGCGAACGACCGCGGCCTCGGGGAGATCAACGCCGGAGTAGTCGCCGCCCTTGACCCACACATCGGGGCGAAGGCGGTCCAGCAGTGCGCTCGGCGAGGATTCGTCGAACACGACGACGGCGTCGACCGAGGACAGTTCGACGAGCAGCCGGGCACGGTCCCTTGCGGTGACGATCGGCCGGCGCGGCCCCTTCAGCCGCCGCACCGACGCATCGGAGTTGAGGCAGACCACCAAGGCGTCACCCATGGCGCGAGCCTGGCGCAGCAGGCTCACATGGCCGGGATGCAGCAGATCGAAACAGCCACCGGTGGCGACGAGTCGGCCGCCACGCGCCCTGATCCGCGCCGCCACCTCGAACGCCGACTCGTTCGTGTCGGTCGGCCCCGCCGGGGCCACGGCCGTGCTGTCGCACGTGGACAACGTGGCCGCGCCGCCCGCCGCGACGAACCTGGCCGCCGCGTCGACCGCGTGCGACACCGCGTCGGCGACCGTGGAGCCGCCGAACAGTGCGGCGGTCGCGGCCGAGGCGAATCGGTCACCCGCGCCGCAGGTGTCGGAACCGGGATGCCCGGCGAGACGGACGTCGGGGGGTACCGGAACCACAGTGAGCCGTTTCCCATTGGCCAGGACCGCTCCGCCCGCACCGGTGGTGACCGCGACGGAATCCGCTGCCCACTCGTCTCGCAGCACCTTCGCCAACTCGTCGGGTTCGACATATCCCGGCGCGAACTGGCGTGCCTCTTTCAGGTTCGGCGAGACCAGTTGTGCTCCCGGCGTCGGCGTGGGGCCGCGCGGGTGCGGATCCCACACGACCGGTACCGACCGAGCCAGTTCGGTGAGCAGGCTCCGGATCCGGGGGTGCGCGGCGACGCCCCGGCCGTAGTCCGCGACGAGGATTGCCCCTGCCGCCCGCAGTGTCCTGGTGACCGCGGCGCTCACCGAGCCGCCGTCCGCGGTGCCGTCGCCGGTGTCCATTCGCAACAGCGACTGTCCCGCGGCGCGGACGCGGGCCTTGCGAACCGTCTTGCCGCGCAGCGCGATCGGAACGACTCGAACGTGCTGGTCGAGGAGCCGGGTGAGGATGCGGCCGTCGTGGTCGTCGGCGGTCGCCGTGATGAGCGAGACCTCGGCGACCGACTGCGCGGCCAGCGCGGCGGCCAGCCCGGCACCACCCGGGCGTATCCACTGGTGTTCCACGTCCACGACGGGCACGGGCGCCTCGGGCGACAACCGCTCCGCGACGCCTTCGATGTCGACGTCCAGAATGCTGTCGCCGACCACGACCAACGGCTTCATGTCGGTACCCCCAGTGCATCGTCGAGCGCCGAGCACAGAGCGTGCACCAAGACCAGATGCACTTCCTGCACGGTGGCCGTGGTGGGCGCGTCCACGGCGACGGCGTCGTCGCACAGCGCCGCGAGCGGATTGGGCGCGGGCCCGGTCATGGCCCACGTGATGACGCCGATGTCGTGCGCTGCTTTCGCCGCGGCGACCACGTTGTGGCTGGTGCCGCTGGTGGACAACAAGACGAGGATGTCGTCGGGCCTGCCGTGCGCGCGGACCTGGCGCGCGAACAGTTCGGTCTCGCCGTAGTCGTTGATGATCGCGGTACCCGCCGAGGTGTCGGCGTGCAGCGCGATCGCCGAGAACGGACGGCGCTCGTTGCGGAAGCGGCCGACCAGCTCACCGGTCAGGTGCTGTGCTTCCGCGGCGCTGCCGCCGTTACCGCAGGCGAGCAACCGTCCGCCGTTGGCGAGCACGACCGCGAGTTGCCTGCCCCATCTGCGGATATCGGGTGCGAAGCAACTGGTGCGGTCCAGCGCCGCATGCAAGGCCGCGAAATGGTCCTCGATCACCCCACACCTCCTGTCCGCAGGCGCGTGAGTCTGCCCGCACCGAGTTCTTCCGCCACCGTGACGACCTGCTCGGGGGTGATCGAGTCGAGGCATGGGTGCCCAGCCACCGGGCAGACCCGCGCTCTGCTGCCGCGGCACGGCGCGCGTTGGTCACCGAGCATGGCCACCGGCACGCCGTAGGGCGCCCACCGCTCGGCGGGCACGACCGGTGCGAACAGCGAGACCACGGGTGTCCCGACGGCCGCGGCGAGATGCGCCGGGCCGGTGTTGGGCGCCACCACGACGCTCGCGTCGCGGAGCACGGCGGCGAGTTCGGGCAGGGTCGTGGCTCCGCCGAGATCGATACCGTGTCTGCCCGCGACGGCGCCGGTGAGCGGCCGGTCGGCGGGAGCGCCGGTCACGATCACCCGGTGACCTGCGCTGGTCAGTGCGGCGACGATGGCCGCGGAACAGGAGGAGGACGGCTGCCGCGCCGGTACCGACGCCGCCGGATGCATAACCACGTAACCCGGTTCGCCGGTGAGCCCGCCGACCTTCGGCAACGGCTGCCGGACAGCGAGTTTCCCGTCGTCGCCGGGCGGCAGCCGGAAGCCGGCCGCCGCGGCGAGCGACAACGCCCGTTCGGCTTCGGGCGGATCGCCCTCGACGCGATGGCGCAGATCCAGCAACGAACCGGGGTAGTCCTCCGAGATCGCGCCGATCCAGGGAATACCGGCCATCCGAAGCAGCAGCGCCAGCGGCAGCGGCGACTGGTGGAAGGACGTGAGGATCAACGCGAGATCCACCTCGAGCGCGCGTACCCGCTCGAGAAAGGCATCGATGCCCGCGGACGTGACCGCGGGTGGCTCCAGATCGATCCATGGCGCGCGCCACGTCACGACCCGCTCCACACCCGGCAGAAGATCCGCGGCGGCCCGGCCGCGCGGCCCCGCCAGCAGCGTCACCGAATCGACCTGCGCGGCCACCGCTCGAACGCACGGCCCCGCCAGCAGCACATCGCCGAAATTGTCCATGCGGGCCACCAGCGCCCGGCCGGTCACGGCACACCCGCCATCGCCAGCCGGACGGCCTCGGCCAGATCCCGCGCCACGGTCGCTTCGCGACGCGCGCGATGCACCTCGCCTGGAAGGGTTCTCGCCGTCGGCACCAGGATCGCGCGTGCGCCCGCGGACTGCGCGGCGGCGACGTCGGCGCCGGTGTCGCCGATGACCACACACCTGCCGATGTCGACGCCGAGATCCGCCGCGGCCTGCCGGATCAGGCCCGGCTCCGGTTTGCGGCACCCGCAGCCGTCGCCTTCGCCGTGCACGCACACCTGCCAGGTCGCGAACGGTCCGAGCAGATCCTCGACTCGGGAGTTCACCGCGGCGAGCTGTTCGGCGCTGATCAATCCACGCGCCACGCCGGACTGGTTGCTCACGATGCCGAGCTGGATGCCCGCCGCGCGGACTTTCCGCAGCGCGTCGGCGGCTCCCGGCACCGGCTGGACCTTGGTGGGGTCGGCGAGGTAGGGGACATCGATGATGAGGGTGTCGTCGCGGTCGAACAGCAACGCCAGGGGCGAGGCGTGGGTCGCGTTCCGGTGACGCAGCTCGCCGCGCAGTCGGTGCCAGCACGCGGCCGGTGGAATCAGCGCGCTGCTCAGCGTCATCCGGCCGATCTCGCCGGGTGTGCGGGGTCCGGGTGCGATCCGGCGCGCTGCGAACGCCCCGGTCAGCGCCGTCCAGATGGCCGCGAAAACGAGGGCGGGCAGTTTACGGCCCGCGATGCCGAGCGCCATGGCCACCGCACCCGCGGCCGTAGTGAACGCGTGGCGGCGGAGAAGTCCGGCCTCTTCGCCGATCCGCTGCCGCCATCGAGCGCCGTATTTCCGCCGCAACAGGGCGTTGTCGGCGTTCCCGCGTTGTGCTCGGACACTGGCCATCGGTCCCGATTCGCGAAGCGGGTGGCGAGTGACGCGTTGTCCGGCCGCGATGACGTAACCCGCGAGGCAGACCCGGAGTGCCAGATCGGCGTCCTCGCGGAACGCCCGCGGGAACCGTTCGTCGAATCCACCCACCGCGATCAGCGCGGACCGGCGATAGGCCATGTCCGCCGTGATCCACCGCGCCGTGGCCAGCCGTGCGATCCCGCGTTCGGCGTCGGTCGGCTTGCGGTGTTTCGGCAGCGGAACCTCGATGCGGGCCGTGGAAGCCGCCGTGTTGTCGTCGAGACCACGTAGGTCCTCGGCCAGGCGGGCGGGCCAATCCGGCGCGGTGAGCACATCGTCATCGAGGAAAGCGATCCAGGTTCCTTTTCCATGCCGCCACCCCGCGTTCCTGGCCGCGGCGGGTCCGCGTCCGCCCGAGCGGATGACCTGAACCGAAGACACCGTCGCGGGCAACGGCAGGTCCCCGCCTCGGGGCCGATCGTCCACCACGATGATCTCCCGTGGTTTCGGTCCCGACGCCGTGTCCAACGACTCGAGCAGCGCGCGAAGACTTTCCCGGCCCATGGTCGGGATCACGATGCTGTAGTCCACGGTGGGGCCGTTCATGGGCGGCGGACCACGAATGAGCCGATGGCGAGCAGATCGATGGGTGCCGAACCGAAGCATTCGAGGGCGTCGCGCGGTGAATCGACCATCGGCCTGCCCGCCGTGTTCAGGCTGGTGTTGATCACCACCGGCAGACCCGTGTGCCGCTCGAACTCCGCCAGCATGCGTGCCAGGACCGGCTTGTCGGCGGGATCGACAGTCTGTACCCGCGCGGTGCCGTCGACATGTGTCGCGGCGGGGATCCGCTCTCGCCACTCCGGCGCGACGTCGTGCACGAACAGCATGTACGGGCTCGGTAGTGGCCCGCGTCCGAAGATGTCGGACGCCCGGTCGGCGAGCACCATCGGTGCCAGCGGCCGGAACTGTTCGCGCCCCTTCACATCGTTGAGGCGTTCGAGATTCGCCGACCGGCCGGGGTGAGCGAGCAGCGAACGGTGGCCGAGTGCGCGCGGGCCGAATTCGGCCCTGCCCTGGAACCAGGCCACCACCTGGTCTTCCGCGAGCGCTTGCGCCACGTCCGCCGCGATGTCGTTGGATTTCGTGTACCGGACCTTGGCCGTGCGCAGCACGGTTTCCAGCTCGGCGTCCGTCCATTCGCGGCCGAGGTCGGCGCCCCGCATCGGGGTGACCCGCTCCCCGAACTCGGCCGCCAATTGCAGCGCGGCGCCCAGTGCGGTGCCCGCGTCGCCCGCGGCGGGCTGGACCCAGATCCGCTCGTAGGGGCCTTCGGCGTGCAAACGGCTGTTGGCCACGCAGTTCAGCGCGATGCCACCGGCCAGCGTGAGGGTTCGCTGCCGGGTCTGGCGATGCAGCCAAGAGGTCAACTCGAGCAACACGTCCTCGAGTCGTCGTTGGACGCTGGCGGCGAGGTCGGCGTGGTCTCGGCCGAACTCACCGCCGACGACCGTGGGGGCGAAGTCCGACCAGTTCACGGCCTCGGTACGGAAACCACCGTCCCGGGTGGAATACACGAGTTGGCGGAACCGATCGAGGAATCGCGGGGTGCCGTAGGAGGCCAGCGCCATGACCTTGTATTCGTCGCTGGACCGGGTGAAGCCCAGATGCTCGGTGAGGTCCTCGTACATCAATCCGAGCGAGTGCGGCAGCCGCTGTGCCGCCAGCTCCACGAACTTGCCGTCTCGATATTCCCCGGCGAGATAGGACTGGCTCTCGCCGCGTCCGTCGGCCACCAGCACCGCCGAGTCGCCGGACGGGGCCGCGAGGGCCGCGGACGCGGCGTGCGCCAGGTGGTGTCGCACGAAACGCACGATGGTGGGATCGAGGCCGGGCAACGCGGCCGCGAGGAAAGCGGGCGCTCGGAACGCGTAGTCCGTTCTGGTCGCCTCGCTTTTCCGATCGAGACCGCCGAGCGAATGATCGACCAGTGCCGGGTCGTAGGAGTAGCCCACCGCGTCGAGCTGGTCGGGGCGTAGCCCCGCTCGCTCCAGACACCATGCGGCGGCTTGTTCGGGCAGTTCCCATGCGGAGAACGGCACCGGGCGCTTGCCGTGCTTGCGACGGGTGAACCGCTCTTCCTCGGCGGCCGCGACGATCTCGCCGTCCACGATCAGAGCCGCAGCAGGATCATGAAATACCGCGTTGATTCCGAGAATGCGCACGGGCCGCCTTTCTGTTCGAGACGCGGTTCGAGAGGCGCGGGACCTGTCGGTTCGCCCGCTGGCATACAAGGGGGGCGCTACCCGGTGAAGTCGCGACTAAACCGATCCGCCGTCGGGCGCCGCTCAGCGCACGGACTCTTCGGCCGACTCGGCCGTGCGCCCGGCGAACCAGTCGATCGTGCGGCGCAGTCCCTCCTTCCTGCCGATCAGCGGCCACCAGCCCAATTCCCGCCGCGCCAGCGAGATGTCCGGGCAGCGCCGCTTCGGATCATCGATCGCGCCGTCGACATACGTCACGATGGAACGGCTACCGATTGCCGCTCGGATCTCCTCGGCGAGGCCGCGAACGGATATCTCGTGCGGATTACCGATATTGACCGGCCCCGGATGGTCGGTCGACGCCAGCGCGAGCAGGCCACGCACCGTGTCTTCGACATAACACAGCGAGCGGGTCTGCTCGCCGGTTCCCGCGATGGTGAGCGGTGCGTCCGCCAACGCCTGTGCGATGAAGGTTGGCACCATCCGGCCGTCGTCGGTACGCATGCGGGGACCGTAGGTGTTGAAGATCCGGGCAATCCCGGTGTCGGCGCCACGCTCCCGGCGAAACGCCATCGTGAAAGCCTCGGCATACCGCTTCGCCTCGTCATAGACGCTGCGCGGCCCGACCGGATTCACGTGACCCCAGTAATTTTCGGGTTGCGGGTGGACACCCGGGTCGCCGTAGACTTCGCTGGTCGACGCGAGCACGAAACGAGCTCGATGCCGCTCGGCCAGGTCGAGGGCGTTGGCGGTGCCGAGGGAGCCCGCTCGTAACGTCTCGATCGGCAGTCGCAGGTAGTCCGGTGGCGACGCGGCCGACGCGAGATGGAAGACGACATCGAAGAACCCCATCGTCGGCAGCGGCTCGGTGACGTCGTGCTGGACGAGGTCGAATCCGGGACGGGCCAGCAGCCGGGCGACGTTGTCCGGCGTGGACGTGGCGAAGTTGTCGAGCGCGACCACGATGGTGCCCGCGTCGAGCAACTGCTCACAGAGGTGTGATCCGACGAAGCCACATCCACCGGTGACCAACGCGCGTTCGCAGGGTTCGGACATGCTGTGGCCTACCCGCGTCCGCTCGCGCGAAGACCGCGATCTGTCGATGGTGACCCGGGAGCAAGCTTGCCGCTGTCGCCTGTGCCGTCGAGCGAATGGCTGTCGGTGGGCCCATGTCCGTTGCGTGCGCCCGCGCGTGCGGTCACCCGGCGGTACGCGTGGAGAGTTTCGGTGGCGATCCGATCCCATGAATAGCGCGACTCGACACGCTCGCGCCCGGCGCGGCCGTAGCGCTCCCTGACCCCGGGTGTGGTCAGCAGTTCGCCGACCGCGTCGGCCAGTTCCGCGGGCTCCCGCGGGGGAACCAGCCTGCCGGTCACACCGTCGACGACGGTATCGATGAGGCCGCCGACCGCGGTGGCCACCACGGGAATGCCGCACGCCATCGCTTCGAGTGGCGTCATCCCGAAGGGCTCGTACCACGGCGTGCACACGGCCACGTCCGCCGATCTCAGGAGCGCAGCTATCCGGGTCCTCGGCACCCGCCCCAGCATGCGCAGCCGTTCTCGCACGCCGAGTTCGTCCGCCAGGGCCAGCAGCCGCCTGCCCTCCGGGTCATCGGCGAGCTCGGCATCGTCCGGGCCGCCGACCAAGACCAACTCGGCGTTCCGCAGGCCGGTGAGCGCGGTGATCGCGGTGTCGAAACCTTTGCGGGGCACCAACCTGCCGACGCTGATCATCCGGTACTCGGCCGACTTCGGCTCTTTCGGTCCGTCGGGTGTGAACTGTTCGAGGTCCACGCCGCACGGGATCACCGAAGTCTTGGACCGGGGTACGCCCAGCCTGGCCAGTTCGAACACCTCGTCGGTGCAGGTGGCGATGATCCGGTCGGTCTGTCCGGCGATCAGCCGTTCGAGGCGTATCCGGTCGGCCGGACTGGTGTCGTTCGCGCCTTGGTGGCGGCGCTTCACCACGCCCAGCGCGTGAAAGGTCTGTACGACCGGAATGTCGGTGGGGCGTGCCCCCGAGAGGGCGGCGAGTCCGGACATCCAGAAATGCGCGTGCACGACATCCGGCCGCGGGTCGCGCCAGTGCTCGCGCAGAAAAATGCCGAATTCGACCATGTGCGGCAGCAATTCGTCCTTCGGCAGCGGACGAGCGGGACCGGCCGGGACGTGGACGACGCGGTAACCCTGTTCGGCGGTGACCATGTCGGGCGCGTCCGCCTCCTCGCGGCGCGTGTAGACGGTGACCTCGTGCCCCTGCCTGCACAGGGCAGCGGACAGCTCGGCGACATGAACGTTCTGCCCACCGGCATCGACGCCGCCCAGCACCGCGAGCGGACTGGCGTGTTCGGACACCATCGCGATCTTCATGATTCCGCCTTCTCTCTCCGGGACCCTGCCTTCATTCGGTGACCTCGGCGAGCAGGGCATCCCACCGGCGCAGGAAGACCTCGAGGCCGTAGTGCTCGAGCGCGAACTGCCGTCCCGACTTCCCCGCCAGCGCCGCGAGATCGGGTTCGTGGAGGAACTCGTGGAACTTCGCGGTGAGCACCGCGACATCGGTGGAGACGGCACCGGCTTCGGGCGGCACCGCCATGACGGCCTCGGTGGTGGCGAGGGCTACCACCGGCATGGCCAGGTGCATGGCTTCGAGAAGGGACAATCCGAGCGAGGTCCAGCGCGCGGTGTGCAGGTAGACCCTCCTGCGCGCCATGTCCGGATGCAATGCCGACTGCCGCAAGTCGCCGATGCCGTGGATCGGGTGCCCGGTGGACCTGTTCGCCGTGTAGTCGCCGGCTCCGATCCCGTACACATCGATCGGTCCCGCCATCGCGAAGTCGGGCAGGAGATCACTCCCGGTGATCCTTCCGCGCCGCATCGGCTCGTTGATCAGCGCCACGCCATGGGGCAGTTCACCGGTGTAGAGCGCGCCGGGGTCGACGATTCCGTGCGGCACCACCCGGGTGGGCGCGCGTCCGCTGTCCCACATCAAGTCGTTGAAATGCGTGACGTGCACGAGCGGGATGTCGGCGCGACCCGCCAGCGGATGCCTGCTGGTGGCGGCGCTGGGCCGCGGCGCGTTGTGCTCGACGAAGACCGCGGGAATATCGGCCCCGGGACGACGACCGAGCCATCGTTCGGTGAGTTCGATTTCCTCCGGGCGCTGGAGCACGACCACGTCCGGCTCGGTTTCGCGCAAGTGGTCAGCGGGCACCTCCGCGGCGGACGGCCAGTCGCGGCCGCACCGTCCACGGCCCCACGGCCCGCCGTCTTCCACCACGGGCAGCAGATAACGGTGCCGCCCTCGGACGAACGACGTCGTCCACGAGCCGTGCACGTGCCACAGCAGCACCGTGAGCCGCTCGATCTTTTCGGCCATGCCGGTAGCTCTTGCCTATTGCCGCCGGATCAAACCTGGTCGGCGCGGCCTGGCAGCGAACTTGTAGCTATTGTCGATGTCCTGGCACCGCTGCGCGGCGGTACCGGTGCGGCCGGCGTGCGACCGGTTTGAACCAGGGATGCCAGGCAATGGCCGCGATATGAGCGCACCCCATGCTGCCCCGTCGGCCAATGAACTCCGCGCGACCGGAACAATCGAGATCTTCGATCCCGCCAGCGGCGCCACCGTCGGCAAGGTACCCATGACGGATGCCGCCGAGATCGATCGGCAGGTTGATCTAGCGAATCGCGTGCAAACCACCTGGGCGCGAACAACGGCGGCCGAGCGGGCCGTCGCGGTCCGCGCCGGTGCTGCCCTGCTCCGCGAGCATGCCGATGAACTGGCCGAACTCAATCGGCTCGAAACCGGACGTCCGCGATCGGAGAGCAAGGAGGGGGTGCTGGCCGGTGCCGCGACGCTCGAGCAATATGCCGAACTGGGGCCGTTGCACCGAGGCCGAAGTCTGCAAGGAGCTTTCGAGGCGACCGACCTCATGGTGTGGGAGCCCCGCGGCGTCGTCGTCGCCCTGACGCCGTGGAACGATCCCGTCGCGGTGTCCTGCGGTTTGCTCGGCGCGGCGTTGGTCACGGGAAACACGGTCGTGTACAAGCCGAGCGAACGCGCACCGCACACCGGAGCTCTGCTCGGCGAGTTGCTTTCCCGAGCGCTTCCCGGCGGCGTTCTACAGACAGTGCAAGGCGACGGCCGGGTCGGCGCTCTGCTCGCCGCACGTCTCGATGTGGACGTCATCGCGCATGTCGGCAGCACCGCCACGGGACGGTCCATCGCGCGCAGCGTCGCCGACACCGGTGCGAAGGCACTGCTGGAGAACGGTGGCAACGACGCGCTCGTCGTCGACGCCGGTGTGGATCCCGTCTGGGCGGCCGGGCAGGCGGCGCTCGGCGCGTTCGCGAACTCCGGCCAGATCTGCGTGTCCGTCGAGCGAATCTTCGTGCACCGGGACGTCGCGGAGGCCTTCCTGGCGGCGCTGGTGGCCGAAGCCGAGTCCTGGAACCCGGCGCCGCTGGTCGACCGTCATCATCGCGAGCAGGTCCACGCGCACGTCCGCGACGCGGTGGAACGCGGCGCCGAGCTGCTGACGGGCGGAGTGCTGCCGGACGGCGCCGGTGCGCACTATCCGGCCACCGTGCTGGCACAGTGCGATCCGGCCATGCGAATCATGCGGGAGGAGACCTTCGGTCCGATCGCCCCGGTCCGGATGGTGGATACGTTCGAGCAGGGCATCGCGGAGGCCGCGACCGACGACTACGGGCTCGCCGCCACCGTGCTCACGCCGTCGATGGCCAACGCGCAGCACGCTTGGCGGGACTTGCCGGTGGGGACGGTGAAGATCAACTCGGTGTTCGGCGGGGCGCCCGGGGGAGCGGCGCACCCGAGGCGGGCCAGCGGGTCCGGTTTCGGTTACGGGCCGGAATTGCTGGACGAGATGACCCAGACGAAGGTCGTGCACCTGCGCCCGGCCCCGAGCTAGGACGCCGCACCACGGTCTTCACGGTCACCGAGCGGAGAGATCGCCGTCGTGGGTGATTGACCCGGGGCGCAGCGGGTATGGGCAGAGACATGCGGGTACTTGTCACCGGGTGGCCCAGCTTCCTGCACGGGGAAGCGACGGCCGGGGACGTGTTGAGCATGAGCCGAGTGTGCGACGCGCTGGCCTCCGCCGCGATACCCCACGACACGGCGTGGAGCCCGGGGTTTCGTTCCGACGGGATGCATCTGGACGACGCGGACTCCCGGCGATATTCGCACCTGGTGTTCGTGTGCGGGCCGGTGCACGGTGAACAGATCCGGTTCCTGCACGAACGGTACGCCAACTGCCGACGCATCGCGGTGGGCGTCTCCATCCTCGATCCTGCCGATGCCGCGGTCACCGGGTTCCACCGGATCTTGCCGCGCGACGGTCCGTCGATCGCGCGACCGGACATGGCGGTCGGGGCGTCCACGGTGAGCGTCCCCGTGGTGGGAGTCGTCTTCGCCCCGGGCCAGGCCGAGTACGGCGTGGCCAGGCGGCACCGGTCGGTGCATCGCGCGTTGCTGCGGTGGCTGCGGGAGCTCGACTGCGCGCGACTACCGCTCGACACCAGATTGACGTCCGACGATTGGCGCCTGTGCCGCACACCAGACCAGCTCGCGTCGGTGTTCGCTCGCCTGGACGCGGTGATCACCACTCGACTGCACGGCTTGGTGCTGGGCCTGCGAGCCGGGATCCCGGTCCTCGCGGTGGATCCCATCGCGGGCGGAGGGAAGGTCACCGCGCAAGCGAGGGCGCTGGACTGGCCTGCCCTGGTCTCCGCCGAGCAGACCGCCGACGCGGGCGCGTTCGACCAGTGGTGGCGCTGGTGCCTGGCACCGGCGGGGCGCGAACGCGCACGGCGGCGAGAGTTCCCCTCGGCCGATGCCTTGACCAGCGACCTGCTCGACGAACTGCTCGCGGGGCGGCCGGCGTGAGCGCGCCGACGGTGGCGAAGACCACCGTCGTCATCGCCACCCGCAACCGCGCTGCCGAATTGGCCCGCACCTTGACCGAATTGCGCGCCCTGCGCCCGGCCCCCGCGATCGTGGTACTGGACAACGCTTCGGTCGACGGCACGGTCGGCGCGGCGGAGGCGTTCCCGGATGTGCGCGTCGTCCGGCTGCCCCGCAATCTCGGCGCGGCGGCGCGCAACCTCGGCGTCGCACTGGCCCGCACGCCTTACGTCGCGTTCAGCGACGACGACTCGTGGTGGGCCGAGGACGCGCTGCGCGAAGCCGAGTTGGTGCTGGATGCCCATCCGCGGCTCGGCCTGATCGCCGGACGCACGCTCGTCGGCGCCGACCACCGTGACGATCCGGTCAACGAACTGATGGCGAGCAGCCCGCTCGGGCATCCCCCCGGTCTGCCGGGCCCGTTGGTCCTCGGCTTCCTCGCCTGCGCGGCCATCGTCCGGAGAGAGGCGTATCTGCAGGCTGCCGGGTTCAGCCCGCTGTTGCATTTCGGCGCCGAGGAACGCCTGCTGTCACTCGATATGGCGGCGTGCGGCTGGGACCTCTGTTACGTGGCGCGAGTGCGCGCCCATCACCACCCCTCGGCGCGGCGACCGCCGCACGCGTGGCGCAGACGGGCCGAACAGCGCAACAACGCGTTGATCACTTGGATGCGGCGGCCGTTGCGGCGGTGCGCGGCCGAGTCCGCGGGCCTGTTGCGCCGAGCGGCGCGGGACCCCGGCACGTTGCTGGCGTTCGCGGGGGTCGTTCGCCGCCTGCCGAGGGCGCTGGCGCAGCGGCGCACGCTGCCGCCGGAGGTCGAGCGCCGTGCCAGGACGCTGGAACTCGCCCATGGAAGGAAGTGACGGATGGTCACGGAACGAATGACGGTCGTCATCATGACCCGCAACCGGCGCGAACAATTGCTGCGAACCCTCGCGCACATGACCGCGCTGCCCGACGCGGCGCCGATCATCCTCGTCGACAACGGGTCAACGGACGGCACCGCCGACGCGGTCGCCGCGGCGTTCCCCTCGGTGACACTCATCCGCTCGGGGGAGAACCTGGGCGCGGTGGCCAGGAATATCGCGGTCGAGCGGACGACAACGCCGTATGTGGCGTTCTGCGACGACGACACCCGATGGCAGCCGGGCGCCTTGACCCGCGCCGCCGATGTGCTCGACCGATACCCCGGCCTCGGCTCGGTGACCGGACGATGCCTGGTCGCACCCGATCTCCGAGAAGACCCGATCACGCCGGAACTGCGCGACTCACCGGTCGTCGGGCCCGACTGGCTGCCCGGCCCCGCTCTGCTCGGCGTGATGGCCGCGCTGTCCGCCTTCCGGGTCAGCGCGTTCCGGGAGGTCGGCGGCTTCTCCCGGCGTCTGTGGTTCGCGGGCGAAGAGGAACTGCTCGCCCTCGACCTCGCGGCGCACGGCTGGTGGATGTGCTGGATGGAGGACATCCTGATCCACCATGAGCCGTCCACCACCCGTGATCCGACCCACCGTCGCAGGCTCGGCATCCGGAACACGTTGTGGACGCTGTGGTTGCGCCGCCCGGTTCGCAGCGCCGCCCGGCGGACCGCCGTCGTACTCGGATCGGCCCCGGCCGACCTGACGACCGCCGCGGCCGTCCTGGACACACTGCGCGGGATACCGTGGGTGCTGCGCGAACGAAAAGTCCTGCCACCGCCAGTGGAGGCGGGCCTCGTTCTGCTGGAAGAATCCCAGCGCCGTTCCCCCGCGCGTCGCTATGTGGGTTGACGGTCGTCTCGTCGGGGAGGACCTACCCGGGCGTACTATCCCGCAGCGGCGCCGACACCCCGGCGTGCTTCCCGAGCGAGGGCACGGTCGCGTTGTTCCTCGAACCGGGGAATGCGCACTTCCGTAAGGTCGTCCAAGAAGGCGGCGAGTCGTTCGCGGGCTTGCTCGCCGCGTGGCCCGAAGTCGTCGCGGTCGAGGATGTTCCATTGCCGGATGACGGGTTGGAGCACTTCTTCCAGGTGCTGGCGCAGATCGTAGATGCCGTGCTTGGCCATGAGGACGCCGTTGCGCCGGAAGTTGGGCATGCCGGTGCCCGGCATGCGGAAGTTGCGCACGATCAGGTCGATCGCTTCGATGGCCTGATCGGGCACCAGATCCAAGGCGGCGCCGCACATGCCGCGGTAGAAGATCATGTGCAGGTTCTCGTCGGCGGCGATGCGTTGCAGCATGCGGTCGGCGACCGGGTCGTCACAGACCGCCGCCGTGTTGCGATGACTGATGCGGGTCGCCAACTCCTGGAAGGACACGTACGCCACCGAGTACAGGAACCCGCCGTCGAAATCGGTGTCCGCTCGCTCCACCGGCGCGCCGAAGCCGGTGGACATGTGCGCCATACGGTCGTTCTCCAACGCGACCGGGTCGACTCCCCGTGTGACGACCAGGTAGTCACGCAGGGCGATGCTGTGGCGGGCCTCCTCGGCGGTCCATCGTCCCACCCACGACCCCCACGCGCCGTCTCGGGAAAAGCTGGCACTGATCTCGCGGTGATAGGACGGAAGGTTGTCCTCGGTGAGCAGATTCGTGATCAAGGCCGCCTTCGCCACCTCGGAGAGCCGCGATTGCCCTGGCTCCCAATCGATCCCGCCGAGCATCGCGAAGTTGTGTCCGTCGTCCCAGGGCACGTAGTCGTGGGGATGCCACTCCTTGACCATGGACAGGTGCCGGTTCAACGCGGTACCCGCGAAAGGTTCGAGCTCGGTGAGGATCTCCAGCTGTGTCAGATCACGCGCCAACGTCGTGTCCGCCTTTCTTTGCGCATTGCTTCGGAAGGGAGAGATGATCGGTCCCGGCCCGCCCCGGTCGCGATCAGCGACGACCGAGGCCGGACGGATAACGCCGGGGAAGTGACGACTTTCAGGCGGTCGCCGTGTCGGTGGCGCCGGTGCGGGGTGTGACGAGCGTCAGGTCGCCGTCGTAGCGGCGATACATCAGATGGCCGCGTCCCGACGGTGGGTCGGTGTAGAACAGGAACGGCAATCCGTATTCGCATAGCCGTTCCACTGCTCGTGTTTCGGTGAGCTCCGGTGCCGGGCGGGGGTTGATGGTGAACAGTCCCGAACTGCCGACGATCGAGTGTGGCGTATGGACACTGTGCTGGCGCGCCATCCGCAGCCCGAACGGTCCGGCGCGGTAGACGACGGCGTCCTCGCCGGTCTCGGCATCGGTGAACAGATGCGCGTCGTAATCCATCGCGTCCAAGAGCGCCGTCGCCGCGGGCAGCGAGCCCGTCATCAGCGCAACCGCCTTGCGGCGGACCAGTTCTCCCGGGCCGGGTGCGTCCAGCGGCCGACGGTCCGGATCCGGCCACGGCCGCGGCTCCCACGGCTTCTGCAACGCCTTGATCTGCCGTTGCAACCGGATCACCGTCGGCAGCGCGTCACCACGACGATGTGCCAACGTCTGGATCCGCGCGAAGGTGTCACCGACGGACAGATTCACCTGGATGACCATCGGGCCGTCGTCGCTGTCCGGGGCCGTGATCCGCAGGCGGGCGGCGCCCGCGACAGGGAATCGCCGCAGTAGACGGCCGACCGTACCGGCGAAGCGTTCCCGCTCGAGGGCCGGTACCCGGCCGGTGGCGAACACGGCGACTTCCGGGAACGACGTCGACGACCACACCTCCGACACCAGCGACATCCCATCCTCCACTGCTCTCGCCCCACCGACTCACCTGGCAAGACTGTGCCCGCAGCGTGGGTCGTGCCCGTAGGGCCGAAAGTCCGTTACGCCGATTACTTTCAGCATCGTGAAGTCCCTCGGCGATCGGCCGTCCGTCGCGCGGGATCGTGGAGGCCGCCGATGCGACGGCCGGCCATGTGTGCCGGCCGACAGGCAGATCGAGGCGTCAGCGTTGCGTGAGGTGGTCCGCGGGCCTACTCACTCGACGCGTGCGGCCGGTTCGCCGGAACGCGCACCGGCCGCGGGCCGTGGCAGGCGCAGCGACCTGGCCGGACGGTTGTAGGCCCATTGGGCGACGGCTATGACGGCCGAGCCCAGCGAAGTCATACCCGCGAGCAGAGCCCAGTGGGTGAGTCCTGCGGTGTTGTAGGAGACCTGCCGGACCCCCGGCGCGATCAGGCTGCCGTTGCCGAACGCCCAACTCGTCACCATGCCGACCTGCCCGCCGAAGTCCGTGGAGCGGGCGAGCATGGCGCGCAGCTCGGGAGCCTTGCTGTTGACGTAGAGCACGGTGAGCAGGACCAGCGCCGCGGTCGTCACCGCGCACGCCGTCGCCGTGCGTGAAAGGACCTCGGCGCGAAGCCGGAGATTCACCACCACCACGCAGACGGTGAGGACGATCGCGCCCGCGGACAGCAGTGCCAGGGCCCCGCTGATCCGCGCGGTGGGCGGCTGCGACGACGACCAGACGTTCAGGTAGGAAGTGGTCGCGGTGATCCGGCCGAAGGCATCGGCACTGGCTTTGCCGTCGGCGCCCACAGCCCTGAGCCACGGCTGGAACAGCAGGATCAGCGTGACGATACTGCCGGCCACGGCGCACAGGTAGCCCCAGTGGCCCCGCAACGCCGACAGGGATGCACGGAATTCGCCGTGCCGTCCCGGCGCCGCGCTCGTTTCTCGCTCGAGTCGAGTGTCCTTTGCTGACCACGGCGTTGGCTGCACTTCGCTCCGAACTCGAGGACAAGGGTTCGCCGTCGGGAACCCAGGTGGACAGGGCGGTCCCGACTGCGGTCGGCCTCACGCACGGTCGGCAGCAGGGCTATCTGGACGTTAAAAGCTGCCGAACGCTGGGAGAATGGTTGCGATCAGCGCGATTTTGAAATCTCAGTGGGCGCCTGGGGGCCGGTGCGGAATGGAGACCGGCTCACCCGGCCACCCCACCTTCACCCAGCACTTCGGCTTCCAGGTCTGTGCGAACATTCGGGCAGATGGGCATACCGCGTTCCGGGAAGAATTCGGAGCATTCTGCCGACGTCGGACAGCGGTCGGTGCTGCGCCGTTCGTCCGCATCGCAGGCGGGCGTCGAAAGATCTGGAGCAGAGTCCGATTCGGTGCCGTGGCAATCTCTCCGGCAGCGGTGCCGGAATTGACCGACGACTTGCCTGGAGACCCCGTGTCGCCCGAATCCGTTACTAAGTCGCAACTTTCGCCGATCCGCGCGTCGCAACACCTCGGCATGGTCGACGCGGAATCGGTTCACGATCTAACTGAGAGCTGAAAAACATTGTCATGCAATATGAGTCGGTACATCCGGCGGTGTCGAGCGGGCGTGCCGGGTAGGGTTGCCGACGCCGCTCCGGCCGCCTGGCAAACGGCCGAAAGGTGATTCGGGAGCCGTAGGCGAGATACAGTACGGGCCGTGACAGAGCACCGATCGCCCATCGGCGGGGATCGCTCGCAGGACCTCGGAGTGCCGCGTTCGCTGGACCTCCGCTCCGCCGACTGGTCGAGTTCCGATGAGACCCTTGCCCGGCTGTTCCAACGTGTCGAGGCGTACGCCATGGACGCGCGCGAGTGGTATTCGCGGGACGGTCTAACGAAGCGGCGGGCGAGCCTAGCCCTCACCGCGGCGATGATCGTGCTCGGCTTGTTCGGAATCCTGGTGCCCCTGCTCACCACCGCCGGAGTCCACGCCATCGACCCGAGCTGGGGATATATCCTGCTCGCCTGCGCCGCCGGAAGCGCGGCATGCGACCGGTTCTTCGGCGTCTCCACGGCGTGGGCGCGCGACATCCGCAGCGCGCAGTCGATCAACGCGATGCTGTGCGACTTCCAACTCGAGTGGGCTTCGGTTTCCCGCGCGCCAGCCAATTCGAATGGGGAGATCGACCGCAGGATGGGACTGCTGCGGGATTTCTCCTACCGGGTCAACGAGGTGATCGCACACGAAACCGACAGCTGGACCGGGCAATTGCCGCTGTCGGCACAACCGCGGATGAGCAGGCTGGATCGGAGGTAGCGCCGGCTGCCGCCACCTGCGGGCGGCTTGCAGACGAACCTCGACAGGCGATGTGGGCCAGGTCCGCGGATGCGGCGGACCTGGCCCTTCCGCGTACCAGGGCCAGCCTGGCGCGAAGGCGCTGTACCCGGGCGCTTTTCGGTGCTGAGGGAGCCGTGACTACCGATCGATCGAGCGCGTCACGCCTGTGTGCGGGGACGGCAGTACGTAGCCGGTGCCGCCCAAATTGAACCGATTAGTCAAGCCGATTGGGCTGAATAGGTGACAAAGATGAACTAACCGGTTAATTTCGATCTCATGAAACATGTTGTCGTCGTGGGTGGTACCGATGGGATCGGCCGGGCTGTCGCCCTGGAGCGGCTGGCCGTCGGAGACGCCGTCGTGGTCGTCGGGCGAGACGCCGAGAAAGGCAAAAGCTTTCTCGCGGCAGCCGAGACGCTCGGGGCGGGCGACCGTGCGCATTTCGTGCCGGCGGATCTCAGTTCGATCGGTGCGACCCGCGCCGCCATCGACGCCATCCGAACCCGTTTCACCACGGTGGATGCCCTGGTGCTCTGTGCCAGGCACTACCGGTCCGATCGGCTGGTGACCGCGGAAGGGTTCGAATACACCTTCGCGCTGTTCTACCTGAGCCGATTCGTGCTCAGCTACGAACTGATCGACCTGCTGAGCGCCGCCGCGAACCCGGTCATCGTCAATGTGGCCGGTCCGGGCAGCGGAACCGGCGAGATCCGCTGGGACGACTTGGGTCTCGAGCGCGATTACCATGGCCTGCACGCGCTCGCGCAGGGCGGTCAGCTCAACGATCTGCTCGGCATCGAATTCGCGCGCAGGCCGACGTCGGCGCGAGTGCGATACGTGCTGGTGCATCCGGGGGTGGTGAACACCGCCCTGTCCGGCGACTACGACGCCGAGATGGCGGCCAGGATCGAAACGATGCGCCACACCGCGCGACCGATCGACGAGGCCATCCGCCCGATCCTCGCGGTATTGGACGATCCGCCGGTCGAGGCGCTGACCGCGATCGCGCACGGACAGCCGTTGGACGTGCACGGACCCGAGTTCGACACCGCCGCGGCCGCCCGGCTGTACGGCGAGACGACGAAGCTGCTCGGACGGTTGCAGTCGGCGGCGTCGGGCATTTCCCCAGCCAGGTTGCGGCAGGTCCTCGACTCGCCCGTGTTCGGTGTCGTGGCCACGATCCAGCCCGACGGCAGCACGCATCAATCGGTGGTGTGGATACTGCGGGAAGGGGGCGATGTCCTCTTCGTCGTGGGGGCGGGCAGTCGCAAAGAGCGCAACCTGCGTCGAGACGCCCGAGTCGGCGTGCTGGTCAATCCGCCCGAGCAGCCCTACACGTACGCCGCGATCCACGGTACCGCGACCCTGTCCACCGAAGGCGGTCTCGAACTGCGGGATCGTCTGGCGCTGAAGTACACCGGCAAGACCTATCGCGAGCACAATCCGGAAGCCGCCGCCACCTATGGGGATACTCCGATGGTCGTCGTCCGGGTCACGCCCGAACGAATCGTCGGCCGACTTTGAGCCGCGATCTTTTGTGAGCCCGGGCATGCAAGCACGACCACGGCGTCCCGGCACCTTTCGCCGAACAGGTGCCCCTGGTAGCTACACCGCGTGAGGCCTAGCGGATGATCAGGACGCCACGTTCACGGTTCGGGGCGTCGCTGGAGCGAGGCGGTAGGCTCCCCGTCGGCGGCGACCGATCGGCAAATTCGGTGCGGCCTCCCGCGCATTGACCGTCGCCCGGCCGAAATTCAGGTCGATCCAGCGGTTCACACTTGCCACCGACTGCGGGCACGCGTCTTCGGGCTCTTGCTCGGCCAGTGGCCGTCGCGGGCAACCCGGAGCGCTCGGTGGCGGTCGCGGCGACGGTGTGCTCGATGTCAGGAACCGGCGCTCGAGTGGCGTAGATGCCTGCGGATCTCGGTCTCGCGCCCGCTCGCGTACGTAGACTTTCGGCGTGACCGATCTCGCGGACTTCGCCCGGCTGATCGCCGGTGACCACGGACTTTGTGTCGTCTCCACGCTTCGAGCCGACAACACGATCCAGTCGTCGCTGGTCAACGCCGGCGTATTGCGACACCCGGCGACCGGTGCCGACGTGGTCGGCATGGTGGTACGCGGCGGCGTGCGCAAATTGGACAACCTGCGGGCCCGGGCGCGTGCCACGATCGTGGTCCGTGTCGGTTGGCAATGGTGCGCCGCCGAGGGGCCGGTGTGGATCGCCGGTCCGGACGACCCGGCCCCCGGGGTCGATGCCGAGCGGTTGCGGTTGCTGCTGCGTGAGGTGTTCACCGCGGCCGGTGGCGTGCACGAGGATTGGGACGAGTACGACAGAGTGATGGCCGCCGAGCGTCGGGCGGTGGTGTTGATCTCGCCGGATCGTGTCTACGGCAACGGTTGAGCTTCGCCGCGCTCCGCAAGAGCCGGAACTGGGCGCGGGGCAGCCCGTAGTTCTGATCATGTCGAGCGGGATCGGTTACGGGGATCGACAGGCTTGTTAGCGTCAGCCCGGTGAATCTCGACCTGGATGGAAAACGCGCGATCGTGACCGGCGGCAGCCGAGGGATCGGATTGGCTGTCGCTCGCGGGCTCGCCAACGAAGGTGTGGATGTGGTGATCGCGGCGCGTGCGGCCGAACCGCTCGCGGCCGCTGCGCGGACATTGTCCGAGGAGACGGGTCGGCGAGTGGTCGCGATACCGACCGACACGGGCGACGACGGCCAGGTCGAGGCGCTGGTGGAGCGCACCGTCGCCGAATTGGGCGGCGTCGACATCCTGGTGAACTCCGCCGCCACGCCGTGGAGTGCGGGCGCGAGCGCCGACCTGGCAGCCACCAGCGACGATGTGGTGCGGCGTGAAGTGGAGATCAAGGTGCTCGGATATCTGCGCACCGCCCGCGCGGTCGCCCCCCATCTGGTGGAGCAGGGCTGGGGCCGGATCATCAACATCAGTGGACTCGGTGCGCGCCAGGCGAATTCCATCGCCCAGACGATTCGGAACATCAGCGTCTCGGCATTGACCAAGAATCTGGCGGACGAGCTCGGTCCGAAGGGCATCAACGTGACGGTCGTGCATCCGGGGCTGACCAGGACCGAACGCCTGACCCAGCGGTTGACCGCGCAAGTCGAGGAGTCGGGGAATACGGTCGCCGAACTCGAAGCCGAGCTCGCGAAGAATACGCTGCGCCGGGTCATCGACGCCGCGGAAGTCGCCGACGTGGTGACCTTCCTCGCGTCACCCCGCAGTATCGCGATCACCGGCGACGCCATCGCGGTCGGCGGCGGCGTCCCCGGTCCGGTCTTCTACTGAGAGCGCCGCGCAGGGCGAACGTCGCCCGCGCGTAGCTCGCGCTCTGTCGCCTACCCGGCCGCCCGGAAGGGTTCCGCGACCATCCAGTGCTCGACGAGCCTGCCGTCGTACACCCGGATCATGTCCATGCCCATCGTCTCGCATCGCTGACCGGTCGGCGGCAGGCCGAGAAAATCCCCGGTGTGCGTGCCGCGAACCGTGTACCGGTGCGCGACCCACTCTCCGCTTTCGATAGTCGCTTCCACGACGACCTGCAGATCCGGCGCGCCCGTCCACATCGATTGCCATTTCCGCCGCCAGTCTTCCCGGGTCATCAACTGTCCCTGGTCCCGCGATTCGGCGGCGATGTAGCTCAGCGCGGTGTCGAGGTCACCGGTCGCCCTGGCGTCGATGATCGCCTCGCTCACTGCGGCAGGGCTCAGCGGATTGTTCATGTCACTCTCCTGAACCGATAAACGGGGACTGTCCCCGCTATGGTGCCGTACGATACGGGGACTGTCCCCGGATAGACAAGAGATCTCGTGCCGACCACCTCCGAGCCGTCCCCGGGCGCGCGGCCGCGCGCCGACGCCCGGCGCAACCGTGACCGACTCCTCGCCGCCGCGGAGCGCGCGTTCAATCGTTTCGGTGCCGCCGCCTCGCTCGATGACATCGCTCGCGCCGCCGGTGTCGCCAATGCGACCCTGTACCGGCATTTCCCGACCCGCGGGCGCCTGATCACGGCCGTGTACCGCGAGCGGATCGACGCGCTGTGTGCGGCGGCCACCGAGCTAGGGGGCGGCGATGCGGCCGGTGACGCCTTGTTCGGCTGGCTGAATGCGGTCATCGATCACATCGCGGTCAGCCGAGGCTTGCGCGAGGCGTTCATCAACGCGTATGGACTTCGCGACGGCGACGAAACCCCAGAAGTCGCAGCGTGGCATCGCATGACCGATGCCGCTGCCATGCCGCTGTTGCGAAATGCCCAAGCCGCCGGTCTCATTCGAGCCGATCTCGAGGTGACCGAATTGATGACCCTCGTCTCCGCGATCGCACACGCGGGCAACGGCGATGCCGACCATGCTCGCCGTCTGCTCACCCTGACCTTCGAGGGTCTGACGTCCGAAGGGTGAACGGGTCGCCGCCCAGGTCTCCTGATGCGGTGGGCGGTGGTGGATAGTCGTCGACGGTCATAGCGTTGTAGACGCGTGTGCTTTTGGTGGCGAGGCGGAGGAAGGCGCGGCCGGGACCTGTGGGCAGGGCGGATAGCAGTCGGGTGGCCTGCACCAGTCCCGAGACACCGAGGCGGGATGTGGGGATAAGGGTCTTGGCTGCGCTGAGCGCGACCGCGTGGCCGCCGCGTATGTGTTCGGCCATCGCGTGTTCGTAGGCGGGGAAGGCGCGCTCGTGGTCGCCGCCCGCTCGTGCGAGTTCTCCGGCGAGGACGTACGCGCCAACGACGGCCAGCGTGGTGCTGCCGCCGACGGCCGGCCCGGGGCAGTAGCCCGCGTCGCCGACGAGCGTCACCCGGCCTCGGGACCAGGTGTCCATGCGGAGTTGGGTGATGGAGTCGAAGTAGAACGCCGGGGTGTGGTCGAGTTCGTCGAGCCAGCGGGCCACGTCGCTGTCGAAGCCGTGAAATGCTTTACGCAGCAGCTGTTTTTGCCGTGACACGTCGTGGCGGTGGTAGTCGAGTTCGCGGTTGCTGCGAAACAGGAACAACGCGCGCGCCTCGCCGAGGTGGCGTACACCGTAGATACCTGCGGTGCGGCCGGCACCGACGTGGATGTGGAGTTCGCTGTCGCAGCCGTAGGCGCCGGGCAGGGTCATCACCCCGAGGTAGGCCCCGGCGAAGGCGCTGAAGCGCGTCCTCGCCGAAGACCAGGCGGCGCACGGTGGAGTGCAGCCCGTCCGCACCGACGACGAGGTCGAAGCGGCGCGGGGCGGACTTCTCGAACCGCACCTCGCCCTCGGGTGAGATCGCGGTGATCGAGTCGCCGAAGAGATATTCGACGTCGTCGGACGCGGCGTCGTAGTAGATCTCGCCGAGGTCGTCGCGCATGATCTCGGCGTGTTGGCCGGAAGTGGCGCCGAAGATCTTGGCGAGGTCCACGCTGGCGGGCCGCCCCGCGCCTTCGGGGTGGAGTGTCATCCGGTTCGTGCCGGTGGCCCGTTCCTGGATGCGCGCCAGCACGCCCATCTTCTGCGAGATGTCGATCGCGGGCCGGAACAGGTCGACCGCGTGGCCGCCGGTCTTGCGCAGGATCGGCGCGCGTTCGACGACGGTGACGGAGAAGCCGTGCCTGGTGAGCCAGTACGCCAGCACCGGTCCGGCGATGCTTGCACCGGAGATGAGGATCCGCATGAATATGCCTCCCTTTCGCTGAAATCGCCGATCAGTTGGGCATCCTCGATCCGAAACTCCACTGCCACTTCGGATCTGGATCCGAACACCGACTCGACGCCGCAGCGGCGCTGGTCTCAGCCATTGGTTCTCCTTCGGACGGTCCGTGCAGGGACTACCTTGCTGAGCGACCGAAGATTCGTCTTGAACAAATGTCAGCGTTCACGGTCGGCAGGGACCGGCTCATACGATCGGCGTGCGGCCATGGGAAATCTGTGACGGCCCGGCGTGGCTACGGTTCCGCCGTTGGGCGTCTGCTGAGCAGCGCGCGGCCGAAGGAAGCACCCAGCCGCGGGTTACCCGAAATGCATGACCGCCGCCGCCCCGGAGCGCGTTGTCGAAAAAGGTCACCAGGGCCTTGTAGTGGTAGTGCAGATAGTGCAAGCCCTCGTCGAAGCAGCGAAGAGTGTCGACGGCTTCGGACAACAGCATGCGTTCCTGCATGTCGCGGAACGAGATGCCATGCTCGGGCTTGGTGTACTTCTCCACCAGACCGGGCCACCGGCCGAGCTTCGGCGGCTCGGTCTGTATAGTGTCGGCTCGCTGCGGATCCAGCGGCCGCGCGCGCCGCATGTTTTCCGTGTGATGGCGATCGCTTCCATTGCAAGAGATTTCCCGCACCGCTGTACAGAAGGGCATGTCTCTGTTAGCAAGGAGGGGTGGGTCTGTCTTGAGGATGCAGGGTGGGCCGGTATCGAGCGCGCTAGGCGCGAAACGAATCGAGTGCCCTATGAGCACAGAATTGCACGGTCTCGGCGGCGCAGCCCAGCCCTCGTCGGACGGGTGGAAAGACGCTCTCCTCGGACTGAACGCGACCATCGAACATCGCGGCAACGCGACCGTCGTCCACGTCCATGGTGAAGTCGATGCCTACACGCTGCCCGCGTGGCGGCGATTGCTATACGAGGCCGGAGCGGCCACCGCGACGCCGGGGTCGATCGTGATCGATGCGCGCGGTCTCGGCTTCATGTCCTGCCGTTCGCTGCTGATCTTGGCCGAAGAATCCGAGGCATGCCTGCTCCGGGGCGTGCGGCTGCGAGTAGTCGGTGACCGGCTGGTAGTGGCCCGCGTCGTGGCCGTCCTCGACCTCGACGCCCTGCGGCCCGTTCACTCCTCCGTCGAGGACGCGCTGGCCGACTCGCTGCCGAGCGGGCGATTCCACGGCATCGGGCCACGTGCGGCGTGGCGCGGTCACGCCGGTACAGCGGAGCCGCAACCTCTCTGACGCTCACCGCAATGCGATCCTCGATCCGGCCTTGCGCGAATTGGGTAAGGGCCGGGCCGGTTACACCCGCGGCAGCCAATTCGTCTTCTCCCAGCACTACAAGCAGATGCGATTGCTGGGCGTGCCCGGGGAGAAGATCGCGGCAACCCGCACTGGCAGGTCAGCGACGTCTTCTCCCTGCTGGAACGGGCCCTGCTGGCCTACACCGACGCGCGCGTCTACGACGGCGGACGCGTTCGGGGCGAAGTGATCGCGGTGTTGAAGCCCGAGCTGACCGACCGGGAGATCATGGAGTTCACCTACATCACCGCCCTCTACGACATGCATGCCACCATCTGCCGGGCCCTGCGTCTGGAATACGACGACCGGCCGGAACCGGTGGCGGAAGTGCGACTGCCCGTAGGCGTCGAAGCCGGGGACCCGTCCGCGGATCTGTCCGGCGCCTGACCGAGTCGGCGCGGGGGCCTACGCCGGTTCGGAGGATCGGATCGCCGCCTCGAGTGTGCGCAGAGCCGCGGTGAGCACGGTGCGTTCGTCGGCGGCGAGTTGGTCGGTGAAGGCGGTTTCGTGCTCCAGTAGGGCAGGCACGACATGTTCGATGTGGCGATGGCCGTCCGGCGTGAGCGAGACCAGGACGCCGCGCCGGGTGGTCGAGGTCGGTTCCCGAGTGATCAGCCCGGCCGCTTCCGCACGCGCGAGGCGCTGGGAGACGGCGCCCGCGGTGACAAGGCTGCGGGCGGCGATCTGGCGGGTGGTCAGCTGGTAGGGCGGACCGGATCGGCGCAGGGTGCTGAGCAGATCGAGGGTCGATTCATCGATCCCGAGCCGCTGGAGGGTGCGCTGTCGCTCGTCGGTGAGGAGTTTGGCCACTCGCCACAGCGGCGTGAGGATCTCGATCGACTCGACTCGCGCGCCGGGCAGTTCACGGCGCCATGCCGCGGCTATCCGGGCGGGCGAAGGTATCTCGTCGTGTGTTTCGTGCGTCATTGCCGGAAGTCTCTCCCTTCAGTACATTTAGCGCTAAATATATCGAGAGGAGATGAGAATGCGCGGAACGGTCGTCGTCACCGGTGCGAGCGGGGGAATCGGACGCCGGGTGGCTCAGCGGTTCGCCGAAGGCGGGGCGGACGTGGTGATCACCGGGCGCTCGAAGGAACGGGTGGAGCGGGCGGCGCAGGAGCTCGGAGTGCGGGGAATCGTTTGTGATGCGGCGATTCCAACGGAGGTGGAGCGGTTCGCCGAATCGGTCGGGCCCGAAGTGGATGTGCTGGTGAACATGGCCGGGGGCAACACCGATCTCGTCGTCGGCAACGGTGCCGCGGTGTCGTTGGCGGAGTTGGCCGAGCAGTGGACGGCGAACCTGTCGACGAATCTCTTGAGTGCGGTCCTGACCACCTCGGCGCTGCGGGAGCGGCTGCGCCCCGGTGGAGCGGTGATCAACGTCGGCTCGATCGGCGCGGAGTATGCCGCGGGGTCCTACGGCGCCGCGAAGGCGGCGCTGGCGGCGTGGTCGGCCGGCTTGTCGGCGCAACTGGCGCCGAAGGGTGTCACGGTGAACACGGTCGCGCCCGGTTACATCGAGAACACCGATTTCTTCCAAGGGCAACTGAGCGAGCAACGGCGTAGCTGGTTGATCGACTCCACGCACGACAAACGCGCGGGTGAGCCCGACGACGTCGCCGGTCTGATCGAGTTCCTGGCCTCCCCGCACGCCCGGCACATCACGGGCCAGACGATTCACGTCAACGGCGGTGCGCACACGACCAGATGAATGCTCCGTGAGCGGCGATTGGATTCGGGCTGATCGCAATGCTATCCGCGCACGGGCGCGTGCGGTTGAATCCGGTATCACCTCCGTTCGTCGTCCAGAGTGGTGTCGCACGTCTCGGCTCGAATCGTGGGGACGGCACCGAACCGGGGCGGACACAGCTTCAGACGAGGAGCACCACATGACAGCGCAGGCCGCCGCGGCAACTCCGACCGACGCCTTCGTCGCCGACTGGCAGGACTGGCATCGCGGACAAGAGGCGCGACTGGCCGACCCGCACGGTTTCCTGGCCATCACCGATCTGCACTGGCTGGCCGAGACGCCGCAGCGATTCTCCGACGCGCCGGGTGCCTGGTCCACCGGCGCCGACGGTGTGACGGTGGTGCTCGACGACGGTGAGGAGCTGGTGGTCGAGGGGACACCCGTGCGCGGCCGGCATGTGTTCGGGGTCATCCCCGAACGCGGCGGCGTGAACGCTGTCTGGGGTGACGCGGTGATCGAGGTCGCCAAGCGCGGCGGCCACGACATCGTTCGGCCACGGCACCCGGACAACCCGCTGCGCACGGCTTTTCGCGGCACGCCCGCCTACGCGCCGCACCCGAAGTGGGTGGTCTCCGGGCGATATGTCGCCTTCCCGGAGCCGCAGCCGACCACGGTCGGCGCCGCTGTCGAAGGACTGGAACACGTCTACGACGCGCCCGGACAGGTCGAGTTCGAGTTGGACGGTCGGCCGCTGCGCCTGACCGCTTTCCCCGGCAAGGACCCCGGCGCCCTCACCGTGCTCTTCACCGACGAAACCTCCGGGGTCACCACGTACGCCGCCAACCGGGTGCTGCAGCTGTCGCCGCCGGATGCCGACGGGTCGGTCGAGCTGGACTTCAATCGGGCCGCGAATTTGCCCTGCGCCTACACCGACCTGGCGACCTGCCCGTTGCCGCCCGCGGAGAACCGGCTCCCGGTCGCGATCGAAGCCGGTGAGAAGCTGCCGTACGAGCGCGGCTGAACTGATGGGCGACCCGACACCTCGGATCAGGACGTTGTCGTTCCTGACGCCGGGCAACTATCCCGACGACGATCCGTACTCCGGGCTCGAGGACACGCTACGTCTGTTCGAGTACGGCGAAAGCCTCGGTTTCGACGGTGCGTGGATCCGGCAGCGACATCTCGAGCACGGCGTCGGGTCGGCAGCGGTGTTCCTGGCCGCTGCCGGTCAGCGCACCAGTCGAATCCAATTGGGCACGGCGGTGATTCCCATCGGCTACGAAAGCCCGTTCCGGCTGGCCGAGGATCTGTCGCTGGCGGATGTGCTGTCGCGGGGCCGGTTGCAAGCCGGTTTCAGTGCGGGCACGCCGCCGCATGCCGACTTGATCGGCGGCCTGGTCTTCGACGGGGACTGGCGCACCTACGATCTTTCCTACGGACGGATCGCCCGGCTGATCGAGAACCTGCGGGGCGACTATCTCGGTGACGCCGACACGGTGATCCACTCCCCGGGCAACACCCAGCGGCCGCGGTTACAGCCGCACAATCCCGGTTTGATCGACCGGCTGTGGTACGGCGGGGCCAGCACCCGTTCGGTGCGCTGGGCAGGGGAGAACGGGCTGAACCTGCTGACGGGGAACATCGTGTTCGGCGAGCACAGCGACGATTTCACCACCACCCAGTCGAGCCTGATCGGCGAGTACCGCGGACTGGTGGATCCGGCTCGGCCCGCCCGGGTCGCGGTGGGACGGGTGATCGTCCCGTTCGACAGCGCCGACCGCGCGACTCGCGAGCGGTACCGGCAGTACGCGGAGAGCAGGCGCGAGCGCACCCTCGCGCCGCAGGGGCCGCGGCGCGTCCTGTTCGCCCCGGACCTGGTCGGGACCGCCGAGGAGATCATCGATCGGCTGCGGGCCGATCCGGTGCTCGCGCAGACTTCGGAACTGCGACTGGAGCTTCCGTACGAGTTCCACCGCGCCGACTACGAACAGATCCTGCACGACACCGTGGAGTTGATCGCGCCGGCGCTGGGCCGTCGGACCGAGACCGGTACCGAGCACGAGACCGGTGGGGTGGCCGCCCCCGCGTGATCCTCATGCCCGATCGACTCCGGGTGCCGGTCGACGCGTCAGTGGTTCGTGATCCAGGTATCGGTGAATTCCGCTTCCGCGGCGAGCATGTCGACCAGCCGGGCGACGACGGCCGCTTCGATCTTCTTGCCGAACAACGGGATCCCGACCTCGGCCGCGCCGTCCACGACCGCCACCGCGGCGGCATCCTGCTCGGTGAGCCGGACGGTGCCGCTCACCCGCGCGGGCACACCCTCGACGTCGGCGTCGAAACTGCCGCCCTCCTGGGTGTAGGTCTCGGTGCGGGTGACGACCAGGCCCTCGGGGCGCACCGCGGTGACGGCGCCGGGCAACTCGGCCGCCGCTATGGTCTGCACCATTCGCACGTGCAAACGGTCCTCGGCGGCATCGAACTCCACAAGAACTCCGCCGACCTCCTCGACGCGGTCTTTCCAGTACCGCTCGTCGGCCAGCGCCGCGCGAAGCGCGTCGGCCGGATGGGAGTAGGTGGCCGTGTACGCCAAGGGGGTCGCCATATCGGCACACGCTACCCGCCGCGCCGCCCGCCCGAGCCGGTGAATCGCCTAACCATGAAGCCGGATTACTGAATCGCCCTGGCGTGCACCAGCTTCGACACCTGCGAACCCAGTCCGGTATGTCTTCTAGTGCGGTGCGGAGTGCCTTGCCCCCGGCGGGGAGTGGCCGTCTCAGACCGGGCGACCGCCCGTCGTGCCCGGGGGCGGTGCGAAGGAGTCCAGCGCGTACTTGCGGTGGTAGCGGACGAGCTTCTCGTATTGCAGGCGGTGGTAGGCCAGCGGCAGCAGCAGCCCGATCCGGCAGCAGACGTCATGCCGCTTGCAGCACACGGACGTACGCGGCGAACTCGAGGTGGTGCCGCTTCAGCTCGAACCCGACCGTGCGGCGGACACCGGGGTGCATGACCTCGGCCGAGCACACATCGAGGAGTTTCGAGGGGTCTGAATTCGCGATGACGATCGATGGCGCCGCAGTGGTTTTGGGCCGGTGTGCGCGCCCAGAGCTTGTCGGTGCCATGTCCTACTGTCCGAAAGATGCGCAACAGGATTACTGGATTCGCCTACGATCGCGTGACGGTCGGCGATGTCGGTCTCCACGTCGCCATGGCCGGAGCAGGCGCCCCGATCGTGCTCTTGCACGGCTTTCCGCAGACCCATTTCGCTTGGCGGCACGTCGCGACGGACCTCGCTCGCGACCATCTGGTGATCTGCCCGGATCTGCGCGGCTACGGCGACAGCGACAAGCCCGTCGGCGAGCCGGATGGCAGCACCTACGCGAAACGGACGATGGCCGCCGACATCATCGGACTCATGCGGGCGCTGGGCCATGAGCGATTCGCGCTCGCCGGCCACGATCGAGGGGGGGTTGGTCGCGTTCCGTGCCGGTTTGGACCACCCGGACGCGATCAGCCATCTCGCGATTCTGGACGTGCTGCCCGCCGCGGACATGTGGTCCACCCTGCACGGGACATCCGGCATCTTCGCCTTTCATCTGTATCTGCTCGCACAACCTTCCGACGTGGCCGAGCGCATGATCGCAGCCGACCCCGATCTGTTCTTCGGGCACTTCCTCGACGACTGGTGCCGGATACCCGGCGCGATTCCCGCGGAAGCCCGCGCCGCATACCTCGCGGCTGCCCGTGCGCCCGGCGCCATTCGCGCGGTGTGCGCCGACTACCGGGCCAGCGCCTCCATCGACAATGTCCACGACGAAGCGGATCGTCGTGCGGGCCGTCGGTTGACCATGCCCGTAGCCGCGCTCTGGCAGGATCCGGGCGAGGTCGTGCTTCCGTTCGATCCCCTGTCGATCTGGTCGGGATGGGTGAACGATCTGCACGCCGGGACCGTGCGGTGCGGACACTTCCTGCCGGAGGAGATGCCCGGCCGCGTCATCGAAGCCATACGAAACCTGATCGACCGACCCGTTGCGACGGCCGTCAGGGCAGATGCATGAGTTGCCGGGAGAGGGTGAAGAGGCGGCGGGCGAGTTTGGTGACCGGCAGACCGAGGGGAAGCAGAATGACCGTCACGCACAGGATCGCGCCGACGAGCCACAGCACGGCCGCGACCAGCCCCAGTACCGTGCCGAGCACGGCCGTGAGGATCCCCAGCACGACGCCGAGCAGGCCCTGTAGCGCTCGCATGATGACCTTCCGGTGTACATTCTGCGCTTCTTCGGCGCGACGCGCATGTGCCGATCGCGATCGGCGCTTTCACCGCGTCGGGGCCCGCGACCACTCCGTATACGAGCACGGGATCGGCCGGTAGCGTCCCAGGTATGAGCCGAGCGATCGTGGAGCTGTCGCATCCGGTCTCGGACGGCATGCTCACCTATCCGGGCCTGCCCGCACCACGCGTCACCACGGCCGTGGCGCGCGACCGATCGCCGCTGATCGACATGACCTACGACATCGCACGCGTGGATATGGTCGGCCACACCGGGACCTACATCGACGCGCCTTACCATTTCCACGCCGAGGGCGCCGACATCGCCGAGTTGCCGTTGGAACGGCTGTTCAACGTGCCGATCGTCCTGATCCGCGCGCGCGGACTTCGCGCGGTGGGCCCCGATCTGCTCGGTGATCCCGCGCGCCTGTGGGGCAAGGCGGTGCTGGTGCACACCGGTTGGTCGGCCGAATGGGGTTCGGCCGCGTACCGAGACCCCGGGCATCCGTACCTGGTCGGTGAGGTCGCCGATGCGCTGGTCGCCGCCAATGTGGCGTTGGTGGGCATCGACTCGCTCGACGTGGACGACACGTCGTTGCCGACACGTCCGTGCCATCACACGCTGCTGGGCGCGGGAATCCCGATCATCGAGCAGATGACGAACCTGGACACGCTCCCCGGCACCGGCGCCAGACTCGTCGCACTGCCTGCGCCGGTGCGCGGGATGGGCTCGTTTCCGCTGCGCGTCGTGGCGTGGTGGTGACGTAGACGCCAATCGCGATCCCGAGTTCTGGGGCGTCGACGGCGACGAGCTGCGCCTCGACCGGCCGAACGCGCAGCAGCACCTTTCGTTCGGCGCGGGCATCCATCACTGCCTGGGCGCGGCGCTGGTCCGGCTCGAGGCCCGGACCGTCTTCACTCGCTTCGTGCGGCGGTTTCCCGAGGCGACCATCGACGAATTGCGCTGGAACGGACGGATCAATGTGCGTGGACCCGCGGAACTGTCCATTTCGGTGCAGTGCGATTTTTCGGAGCAGGACGAACTCATGCCCACGATAACGGTCGATGACGTGTCGATCGCCTATGCCGATACCGGAGCGCCGCGCGACCGCCCGCGTGGTGTTCGGTCACGGACTGCTGTTCGCCGGCTGGATGTTCCAGCCCGCAAATCGAGGTGCTGCGCGAGCACTACCGCCGCCCGCGCGATCCGAGCGCATCGCCGCGTCGATCCCGGGCGCGCGCCTGCACACCATCGCGGATTGCGGTCACACCAGCAGCTGGGAACAACCCGTGGCGATCACCGCGTTGCTGCGGGAGTTCCTTGCCACCGTCGATGGTTCTTGACGCACCGACAGGCACGAGCGAAAAACTCACGGCCGGAACGGCGGAACCGTGAGATCGTCGCCGAAGAGGTCCGGAAGGTCGCGGTCGACGCTGTCGGGGAAGCGCGCGGGTCGCTTCTCCAAGAAGGTGGTCACGCCTTCCCTGGCGTCGGCGCTCGCGCCTCGGTGGTAGATGCCGCGGGACTCGATGCGGTGCGCGATCATCGGATGCTCGGCGCCCAGGTTGCGCCACAGCATCTGCCGGGACAAGGCCACCGAGACCGGCGCGGAATGCTCGGTGACGCGGCGCGCGAGCGCACGCGCCTCGTCGAGCAGGGTGTCCGCCGGATGCAGCGCGGAGAACAATCCCGCTTCGCGGGCCTCGCTCGCGTCGATGAGGCGGCCCGAGTACACCCAGTCCAGCGCGGTCTGCATCGGGACCAGCCGGGGCAGGAACCAGCTGGAGCAGGACTCGGGAACGATGCCACGTCGATTGAAGACGAACCCGATGCGGGCGGTGTCGACGGCGATGCGGAAGTCCGCCGCGAGCGTCATGGTGATGCCGACGCCGACGGCGGGGCCGTTGACGGCGGCGATGATGGGCTTGCGAGACTCGAACATGCGCAGGACGACCTCGCCGCCGCTGTCACGGAAGGACTCCGCGGCGTCCTGGTCGCCCGCGACGAAGGTCTCCGCACCCGCCGACAGGTCCGCGCCCGCGCAGAAGGCGCGACCGGCGCCCGTGATGATCACGGCGCGAATTCGATCGTCCCGGTCGCAGGTGTCGAAGGCATCGACCAGCTCCGTGCCCATCGCGGTGGTGAACGCGTTGAGCTGCCGCGGTCGGTCGAGGGTGATGGTGGCGATGGAGTCGGAGACGTCCAGGCGAATATCGGCCAAAACGAACAGCTTGCCATCACGCCGATTTTCGCGCTCTCGCAGGGGGTTCGGGTGACATCGGACGGCCGGGGTATCGATTCGAAGGAGAATGACTGTTTACTTAGTGCTGCCCGTCCGGTTAGCCTGTCGCCGTGTCTCGATTGGTCACGGGGCCTGGCTCCCCGTGTCGGGGTGACAGCGCAGACCAGTCGGACGGCGTTTCGCGCTGTCGTTCGGCAGCCCGGAGAAGAGGAGTGGGATGGAGATCAGCAACTCGGTCGCGGCGGTGACCGGTGGTGCGTCGGGACTGGGCTTGGCGACCGTGCGGGAGCTGCACGGTAAGGGAGCGAAGGTCGTGATCATCGACCTGCCGTCGTCCTCCGGCGAGGCCGTCGCCAAAGAACTCGGCGACGGAGTGGTCTTCGCGGCGGCGGACGTCACGAACGAGGAGCAGGTCACGGCGGCCCTCGACGCCGCGCAGGAGCTGGGCGATCTGCGGATCGCGGTCAACTGCGCGGGTATCGGGAACGCCATCAAGACCGTGGGCAAGAACGGGGCATTCCCGCTGGCGGACTTCACCAAGGTCGTCAACGTCAACCTGATCGGCACCTTCAACGTGATCCGGCTGGCCGCCGAACGGATCGCGAAGACCGATCCGGTGGGTGAGGAGCGCGGTGTCATCATCAACACCGCGTCCGTGGCGGCCTTCGACGGCCAGATCGGGCAAGCGGCGTACTCGGCGTCCAAAGGTGGAATCGTCGGCCTGACCCTGCCGGTGGCGCGTGACCTCGCGGCCATCAAGATCCGGGTCGTGACCATCGCGCCGGGGTTGTTCCACACTCCGCTGTTCGCCACGCTGCCGGACGAGGCCATCGCGTCCCTGGGCGCGCAGGTCCCGCACCCCTCGCGCCTGGGCGACCCCACCGAATACGCCGCGCTCGCGCGCCACATCGTGGAGAACCCGATGCTCAACGGCGAGACCATCCGTCTCGACGGCGCGATCCGGATGGCGCCCCGCTGAGGTGATGTCGGAGGGACTCCGAGTAGTGAGGATGGTGCGGGTGCCGGTTGTTTCGGCACCCGCACCATCGTTGCGCGGATCGGAGATCTAACGGGTTCGTCCGGGGCCGGGTGCGAGGCGGATGCCGACGACGGTGATGACGGTGACCACCAGCACTGTCATCAGCCTCATGAGGTTCCAGACGGCAGGGTCGGGGGCCGGTTCGGCGGCTCGGATGTTCTGTCCGCGTGGCCGGTTCGGTGGGGCAGTGCGCGGCTCGGGTAGGGGACGCTCGGCCTGCGGCGTTATCGGTGTAGGAGCAGCTGCGGGAGCCGAAACGATAGGGAGTTCGGGTGCAGGCGGGCCGAGTTGGAGAGGGCTCATAGGCGGGGGCGGGGTTGCGGGAAGCAGCAGAAGACAGGTCAGCACCGCGCTGCCGGTAGCGGCACTGCCGACGGCGGCGCTGCCCACGCCCGATCCGCTCGATCCGGGGCCGATGAGACCAGGTACGAGGGAGCCGGAACCGCTGCCGGTCACGAGCCCGAGCAGGAGCAACGCGCTGCCCGTGACGGCGCTGCCGGTACACGCCAGCTGGACGCTGCCGGTGTCGACTCCCGGCGTCGCGGCCGGCTGTTCCGCCGTGACGTCCGAGTGGGGCGCCGGGCGTGCCGCGCCGCCGGTTTCCGCATCGCCGGTGGAGAGCGGACCGCCGCGTGCGCCGGCGGTCGCGGCGCTGCCGGTGGCGACGAGGCCGGCGCTGCCGGAAGGCAGCCGGATCGGGCCGAGACTCAGGGACCCACCGGACGTCTCACCTTCGGCAGCGGCGCTACCGGACGATGTGGCGGGGCCGTCGCTGGAACCACCGCCCGCGAAGGCGCCCACCGGCTCGGAGCCGGTCCCCGCACTCCCGGTGGCGAGGTCGCCGAACGGCGGCCACGGCGGTGCCTCCGCCGATGCTTCCAGCGGTTGGGCCACGAGTGCCGCTATGGTCAGGGGCAGCATCACAGCGGCCAATCCCTTGGCCGTTCTCGGTGTTCGAGATGTGTTTCGCTCGCGTCGCATGTGTAGTCGCCTCGTCGTGGTCGAAACCGGCCGGAAGATCAACTCGTGTGCTGGTATCGGGACAGTGCGAGTTCGAAGGCCTCCTTCGGGACCACGTTCCCACCGGAGAACGGCTCGTCGAGGTTGTAGATCGCTCGGATCACCACGCCGACGATGGCGCCGAGCAGCGCGGTCGTCACGACGGTGCGCTTGGTGACCTGGACGCCGGAGAGGACCACGCTGAACAGCAGCAGGACCGTGCAGATCCACATGGCCAGGTAGAGGAAGCCGGGAACGCGGTAACCGGCGTCCAGCGCGCGATCGGCACGTGCCTGCGCCACCGCGTCGAGGCTGGTCAGCGCACTGGTGCGAAGTGTATCGACCTCGGGATCGGCCGGATTCACCGCGGCCACCGCGTCGCGCAGGGTATCGAGGGTGTCCTGGGTGGATTGACTGAGATGACCGTCGTCGGCCATCACGGCCCATTCCGCGGTGAGAACCCGCTCGGTGTAATCGCGCACCAGTCCTTGGATGCGGGTGTGGTCGGTTTCGGGCATCCCGTGCGCGGCCCAGTAGGTGTCGATGAGCGATTTGGCTTCGGCGATGGTGTGATTGCGCGCGTTGTCGTACTGCTGCCAGGCGATCACGACGATGAACGCCACCACCGCCATGAAGATCGTGTTGATCAAGTTGAGCACCAGCGCGCCGACGGTGTCGTCGTCGGTGTGCCGCCATGCCTTCGGATGTAGGCGATCCCCCGCCACGAAGACGACCACCGCGACCAGTGCGGTGAGAACGGGCACGAGAAACTCCAACGCCATGCGGGGACTCCATTCTGTCTGCGTGGTTCTCGCGACCGCCGCGTCGGCGACGTACCGCAGCGCTTGTCGCACTACGAGTTCGATGAATTCCGGGCGTCGCCGTGTGCGAGGTCGATAGATGCGCCTGCCCTCAGCGGTACTGCGGCGACCTGGCAATCCCGAGCGAATCGCGCTCGGATCGGAGCGCTCTCAGCGCTGCCGAGTGGACATCACGCGATTCCGCGAGCCGGTCGAGACGCTCAGCGGGTCTCGGCTACCAGGCGAGCCGGAATTGTCGCGGACAGGCATTTCGATGGTCATGCGTGGCCCTCACCCCCGAGATGGATACCGAGACGATCGACGAGCATGCTGTCGATGGTCTGCGTCTGTTCGGATCTGATCAGTGGTGCACAGCAAAGCGATAACACGACACGACGCCGCTACGGACCCGGCGCCGTCGAATTGTCCTATCCAGCAGAACGGTTCGGACGACACCGATGGTAGACCGCGAATACGCGTGTGCGTGGAGAATTTCCGGAATGCCTCGCCGCAGGTCATCCAGGACGCGGCGCGGACTGCTGCGGTCGGTCGCCCGGATTACGGTGACCGGTGCCGACCCCGGATCGGTGTGGTGCGAGGAAGTTGCTGCTGCGCAGCCGAAGGATGCGTGATCCCCGACTTTGCCGATCACCGAACGATGCCGGCAAGCACCCCGTATCGGCTGCGCGCGTGCTGGAGTCAGCGAAATAGTGCACGCTGTGCCGGGTCGGGTGGGGCTGTTGGGTTCGTCCGGTGCTTTGGTCGCGGTAGTCGCCACCGTTCGGGGCTCGTATCGAAGCATCAGAGTTAATCCATTGGCACACAACAGGTCCGGGTCCGTGGTGGCTGGATGCCTCGGCCACCGCAGCACCTGCCGTGACGGCGGACCGGCTTCGGAAACGTTCATCCGCTGGTCGATAGCGTGGGAACATCAGGGGGTGCGGGATTCCGGCGTGTCCGTGTACGCTTGCACAGCTACCGATCGGCGTAACGGGAATGCTCCTGGGTCGCGGATCGCGCGTCCAGACAACAGAAGAGCCACAGATGACCAGATACGCGCATTATGTCGGCAGCCTGCCTGCCGAGCTGATGACGGGTGATCGTGCCGTCATGCAATGGTTTGCCGACCACAGCCAGGGACAGCCGGTGACCGCCGTGCCTTGCGATCTCGATCCGGACTGGATTCTCGACTATCTGCGCACGCGGAAGCTGCATGCCGACGTCTTCGAGATCGTCCGCCCCGGCGAGTACACCGACTACAGTGACTTCCCCAGTTACGGCCTGAGACCGGGGTGCACGTTGGAGCCGCGGCACGTCGCGATGGGCCGGGTCGAGCGGATCGGCGAGGTCGTGGACACGTTCGAATCGCTGCGGAGCGACCGTCCGGAGCTGGCCGGAACGAAAGTCCAGATCAGCCAACCCAGCCCGCTGGATCTGGCGATGTTCGTCTTCGCGGGCGCCGCGGTCTCCGGTGGACTCCCCGTCTGGCCTGCCGTGCGAAGCTCCGGGCTCGTGGTCGGCGCGCTTCGGCAGCTGCCGGTGTTCACCGAAGCGGTGGTTCAGGAGATGACCGAGGTCGTCGAACGGTACGGTGACCGTGTGGTCTGGCAGCTGGAGTCGCCGATCGCACTGCTGAGCATGGTCAAGGCGGAACGACTACGTTCGCAGTGGGCCCTCGCACCGCTCGTCGCGCGGCAACTCGCCGGTTTCCTCGGCCGAATGCACGAAATCGGCGCGGAAGCGATCGTGCATCTGTGCTACGGCGACTATCAGCACAAGAGCCTGCTCACCCCGCGCACCCTCACTCCGGCGGTGAAGCTGCTCGGCCGCACCGCACGGCTGCTGCGTGCACAGGGCACACCCCTGCCGCCGGTGCATATCCCGTGCGCCTACGGTGCCGAGCCGGCGCCGTTGGACCCGCGGTTCTACGCACCGCTGCGCAAACTCGATCCCGACTGGAAAGTGATCGCCGGTGTCGTCTCCCCGGACTCCGAAGAGGGCAGCGCCCGCGCGCTCGCTCTCTTCGAGCAAGCCGCCGGACGCGAGGCCTACGGTGTGGCCACCGCCTGCGGACTCGGCCGATGCACGGTCGACGCCGCGCGGCAGGCGGCCGCGACGACGGTTGGCCTGGCCGGCGGTAGGGGACCCGAGCAGTGATCTGCCGTGCGGTAGCCGACCGCGCGTGACCGCAGGGGAGCGGCGACGACCCTCCAGGTGCGCGGAACACGACCCGGAGCCGACGTGCGACGACCGGATCGTGCACTCCCCACCAGCGCCTACGGCGGGCTTTCGTGCTGAAATTCGGCGAATTGCCTTGTCCGGACGTGCCTCTCGGCCGTATGTCGGTGCCGCCTTCGTCAGCGGAGGGATCGGAGCGTTGCTATGTTGCTAGCGTATGCGGGTCGCCGAGTTCTGGACGACAGGTCTCGGCAGGCACGTGTACCCGCTCACAGATCACTTTCGTCGAATTGCTGTTCCATTACCTGGAGTCACGTTCTTGACCACACCACAGTCCCCGATGGCCGCGCCGCACACCACTGGAACCGGAGCGTGCCCCGTCCAGCACGGACCCTTGACGGAAGCGGACGCCCCGCGCGTCCAGATGTATACGAAAGAGTTCGTCACCGACCCGCACCATGCCTATCGCGAGATGCGGAGCAAGCACGGCTCGCTGGTTCCGATCGAGCTGGCGCCCGGCGTTCCCGCCACCCTGGTGATCGGCTACCAGACCGCGGTGCGCATCCTCAGCGATCCTGACCATTTCCCGGCCGATCCGCGCACCTGGCAGAAGACCATTCCCGACGATTCTCCGGTGCGGCCGATGATGGAGTGGTATCCGGCGGCACGGTACAGCACCGGACTCGCCCACGATCGCTACCGGCATGCTTCCGTCGATGCCATCGACGGGATCGATTTGTTCGACGTGCCTACCACGGTCGAACAGATCGCCGTCCCGTTGATCAATGCCTTCTGCGCGGACGGATCCGCCGATCTGGTCACCCAGTACGCGTTTCCGCTGGTCCTGGAGGTCCTCAACCAGATGGTCGGCTGCCCGGCCGAGATCGGCGAGCGGGTCGCCACCGGTATGGCCGCGCGCTTCGACACGGTGCGGGGGCCCGAGGGCATGAAGATGCTCAAGGATGCGCTGATGCAGCTGATCCGGCTCAAGCGCCAACATCCCGGCGACGACGTCACCTCGCGGTTGGCGCACCACTCGACCGAACTCGACGACATCGAGATCTTCGCCCAGCTGATGAGCTTCTACGGGGCCGGATTCGAGGCGCAACGCAATCTGATCACCAACGCGGTGCTGCTGATGATCACCGACGACCGGTTCCGCTTCGGTGACGTCCTCGGACGGAACCTGTCCACCACCGACGCGCTCGACGAGGTCTTGTTCAACGACCCGCCGATGGCGAACTTCTGCACGACCTACCCGCGGCAGCCGATCATGGTCGACGGGGTCTGGTTGCCCGCGGACCAGCCGGTGGTCATCAGCCTCGCCGGGTGCAACAACGATCCCCAGATTCGTGGGACCGACGAGCCCGGTGGCAGTCGTATCGGCAATCGTTCCCATCTGGCGTGGAGTGCGGGTCCGCACGCGTGCCCGGCGAAATCCGTCGCCTACATGACGGTGCAGAATGCCATCGACCAACTGTTCGACGCTCTGCCGGAAATCCAGTTGGGCAAGGCCGAGGCCGAACTGCAATGGCGGCCGGGACCGTTCCACCGGGCACTGATGGCCTTGCCGGTCGTCTTCCCGAAATCCGCGCCGGTCCGCGTCATATAGGCCTGCCGATAACCGATGTGCCCTCACCGGTTCCGGTCCATACTGGTGCTCGCCGGTGAAAGCGGCTGACGTGCACGGCGATATCGCCGGCGCGACATGCGTAGCCATCGGTATGCCAGTGTTCGTCGGCACAGGGGCGGGACGGTACGCCAGCGGTGGTCAGCGGAATGAGCGGCGGCGAGTTGTACGCTCGCGTCCGGGGCGAGGAGACCGCGTCGCTGCGGTCGGCGGGTGGAAACGCCGTTCGATTCGTGGCGGCGGTGGCGGCTGTTGTCGTGGTCTGGGCTCGCGGGCCGCAGTTGCTGGCGGCCTGGGTGCCCGCGGTCGACGTGTCGACGTGGCGGCAGCTGGTCCTGTTTCCGCTGGCCGTGCTGGGGGTGGGGGCGATTGCCGCCGGTGCGGAGGCCGTCACCGACGCATCGCAGGGGTTGCGAGCGCGATCGCTGCGGCGACGCGTGGACCGTGATCCCGATCAGATCGCCATGCTGGTGCCGCCGCTGGACACGCACATGGCCACGGTGCAGGAGGTCCGAAGTCACGGTGCGGCCGCGAGCCGACGGTTGTTCTGGGGCGTGGTGCCGGTCGCGCTGTTCGTCTTGGTCCTGGTCTACGGGGTGACCGTGGAGGAACCCGACGGAACGCAACGTCCGGCGCCGGAACTGGAGCCTGTCGTCCTCGGCCTGATGGTCCTGTCGGCGGCGGTACTGCTGGCATCGGTCGCGCTGCGATGGCGGCGGTGGAATGCGAGCCGGACGGTCGAGAAGTGGTCGAAAGACCCCGCCTACAGCGCCCGGATCAGCCCGATCGGCCCGGACCCGACTTGGGCTCGCGCGAGCGAGATTCCGGCGCTCACCGTGCGGTTCACCACCCCGCCGCGGGGCCGGGGAGATCTTCGCGAGGTCTCGCCGCGGTCGAATGTGATCGGCGCGAAGCCGGTACAGATCGCCTATCTCCGCCTGTTCGACAATCGGGCGCGCGCCCGGGACTTCCTGCGCGGCGCGTGGCGCGAGTTCGGGTATGTGCATCTCCTGCGCAGCGCCGCGTCGGTGAGTCCGGAGGAGGTGCGAGACGTGCGAAGGCGCAATGCCTTCCGCACCATGTTCGTGGCGTCACCGCGCATGCTGCGCGAAGAACTGGCGAAACAGTCGGCCGAACCGTTGCCACCCGGACGAAGGCGGCTGCTCGGGGTGACCGATCTGGCGGTCGAGGTCCGCGACCCCGCGGGCAGCTATCCCGTTCGCTCGATCCTCTGCCACGTCAGCTTCTGGCAGGCGGCGGTGGACACACTGCTGTCCCGGGTCGACTACGTCGTGCTCGACCTCGCCGGATACGTGCCGGCGAAGGCGGGAACGCGATTCGAGTTGCAATGTGTGGTCGACCGCTTTCCCATTGCCAAAGTCATCTTCCTCTGTGACAAGCAGAGTGACCGGGCGTTCCTGAAAGCGCAGGTGCTCTATCACTGGTCGCTAATGGACAGCCGCTCACCGAATTCCGGCACCACCCCGCGGACGGCCCGGATCGCCGTGACCGACGGTCATCGGGCCGCAACCCGGTATCTGATGGCGGATCTGCAGGTCCGTGGTTGATGTCGCGAGTGCGTGGTCCGGAATGGCGATCGGCGATGGAAGACTCGTAATTCGAAAGCAGCGCAAAAGGATTCGATACCGACCTGTCGCCTGTTACGCTTCGGCCATGTCGGTTCGAACGCGTCCCGCGGCCCGTGCGGCAGGCTGACGACTACCCGGGGCTGTTCCAGTCCGCGGACACGGCGTCGCTGTACGGCCAGAAATTCTATCTCCGCGCCTATGGAGCTCGGCTCTGGCTGGCCGTGGTGGCGGCGACGTGCGCGGCATTCACCATACGCGTCGGCGCTTCGGGCACCGATATCGCGGCCATCCTCACGGCGATGGCCTTTGTCGGAATCCTCGCGGTCGATGTGGGCGTTCTGCGCGGACGTCCGGGTAAGTCCTGGTACGAGGGTCGCGCGCTCGCCGAGTCAGTGAAGACCTTGAGCTGGAAGTACGCGGTACAGGGTGCGCCGTTCGTCGGGACGCTGTCTCCGGCCGAGGCCGATCGGATGTTGATCGAGCGACTCATGCTGCTGCGTCAGGATATCTCGGCGCTGGCGTTGCGGCCGACCACCGCCCCGGCCATCACCGATCGCATGCGGCGGCTGCGCTCCGCGCCGTTCGACGAACGGCGCCGCATCTACTTGAACGACCGCATCCGGGAACAGCAACGGTGGTATGCGGGGAAATCCGGATACCACCAGCGCAGGTCTCAGTTATTCGGCACGCTGGCACTCTTTTTCGAGGTCGCGGGTGTCGCGGGAGCGCTGGCGAAGGCGTTCAACGCGGTGAACTTCGATCTCGCAGGCATTTTCGCGGCGGGGGTGGCGGGCCTGGCCGCCTGGTCGTCGGCTCGTCAGCACAGTACCGGCGCCGCCGCCTATGCCGTCGCCTCGAATGAATTGAGCATCGTCGCCGAGGTCCTGGAACAGAACGACACCGAAGCCGCTTGGGCCGACGCCGTATCCGACGCCGAGGAAGCGATCAGCCGCGAACACACGCTCTGGCGAGCCTCGCATGGCGAATGACCCGCATGCACGACGGTGTCGCATCGATCGGACATCGGATGATCCGGCGTGGCTGCCGGATATGCCAGGCGTGGGCGCTTACCATGATCAAGCTGTGTGACGTGGCGGCGTCGCATAGCGAACGGGGAAGCGGCCCGTCCGGCGTGATTCGTAGCGCCGGGCGGGCCGTTGCGTTGGGCCCGGCCTGCCTTCGGCCCGTGTGTTCCATCGCAGCGGCGACGGGTGCGGGCTCGGGCGTGCCGCCCTCGTTTGCCGCCGAGCGGCGCGGGTAGGCAACGACGAATGGCATAGGTCAGGAGGTCGGAGTATGGCATCGAACAATGGGGTCGGACAATTGCGTAGCGTCGTGCTGGATTGCCCTCAGCCGCGCAAACTCGCCAGGTTCTACCAAGAGTTGCTCGGGGGAGATCTGCTCGAGGACGATGACGACGACTGGGTGGTGCTGGTCGAGGCATCGGGTCGGCGCATCGCATTCCAGACGGCGCCCGACTACCAGCCCCCACGCTTCCCGGATCCCGAGGGGTCACAGCAAGTACATTTCGACGTCCTGGTGGACGATATCGAGCAAGCCGAGCCCGCGGCGCTCGCGTTGGGCGCGACACTCGTGCAGGACGAAACCGATGGAGCGTTCCGTGTTTATGCCGACCCGGTGGGGCATACGTTCTGCCTGGTGTGGCTCCCGGACGAATGATATCCAGGCCCGGCCCCGCCTGCCGCGCCGGAAGCGATCGCGCGATATGCGGCGGGTGGCGGGCCGCAGGGCCACGGCGGCGCACACCGATCAGATGGGCATGCTTCCGTTCATTCGGGCGGGTGCGGGTGCCGGATGTCGTCACCCACCGAACCGCCTGCGACGTCGGCCGCAACACCGATTTCCTCCTCGTAGCGGTGCTCGGCGAGTACCGGGTCGCAGTCGTCGCTGATGTCCTTGAGCTTTCGGTAGTTCTCGTGTCCGGTGGCCTCGGTCTCCACGACTTCGGCATCGGTGTCGGGCTCCTCCTCGGCGAGCCGGTCTCCGATCGGTCGGGGATGAGATTGCTCCCACGGCGTTACGCCGTACTTCGTGACGCCGGTCCAGTGCTCCGGTGGGTCCATTCCGGCCTCGAGCGGGTCGGAACGCAGCCGATCCTCGTCCAGATCCTCGGCGCTGCTGAGGGCCGCCGCATCGGTCTCGACCGCGTCGGGCGGGCCGGTGTCCTGCGGCGGGTCGTATGTCTCGTTCGGTTCGGTCATCGCTGCCTTCCTCTCCTGCATTCAGCGACTTCCCGCAACGGTGGCCGGCAAACCCCCGGGAAATGGATGGACGGCGTCCGCGACCGGCTACGGGCCGTGCGCCGGAGCCCGGGATCGCGGTCGGGGCGGGCGCGACCGTTACCGTCGGGTGAACACGCCGAGGTGTTCGATGTCGTAGTACTCGAGGGTGAGTTTGTCGCCGTCGAAGGTCGCCTGGGAGACCGAGCCGTGCGGGGCGTTCTCGCCGGGAGGCGTGAAGACGAAAGTGTCACCGTTCCAGTGCCTCAAGGGGAAGGTCATGTTGTTCGGGCCCAGGGTGAGCGTGAGGAATTGATCGGTGGCGCTGATCGTCGCCGGTCCGTAGTAGGCGTTGTCGTAGGTACCCGCGTATGCCGCCGCCGGTCGCGCGGGCGCTGGGTCGGCGGGCGGCTGTTTGCCCGCCAGCGCCCCCGCCGGTGCTCCGAGTGGCTGGAACGCCGTTCGATACAGAGTGCGCCAGTCCTGCTGGACCTCCCCGAACTGCACCAGGTCGGCGAACTCCGCGTTCAGCGTCTCCGGCACGCCGATCGGGGCCGCGTTGGTGAGCGTCACGATGCCGACGTCGGCCGAGGGGATCAGGGTGAACGCGGTGGCCGCCCCGAGGCCGAACGCTCCCGAGTGACCGAGCACGACGCGGCCCGCGGCGGAATCACTCACATTGAAGCCGAATCCGTAGAACCCGGCTCGTGCGTCGGGCATTTTCGGTGGAGCCGACACGGCTTGCGGAGAGATGGCGGGCAGCAGATCCTCCGATGGCACCAGGACCGAGCCTCCGGCAGAGCCGTCGGCGAGCACCATCGTCATCCATTTGGCCATGTCGGTCACCGAGGAGCTGACCCCTCCCGCCGGGGACTGCGCGTCCGGTTGGCGCTGCGGGTTCGCCAGCTCGTATTTCCCCTCGATCAGCACGTGCCCCTCCGCGCGGTTCGCGCGGGACACGAAGTCGGTGTAGCGGGAACTGGTCGAATTCATGCCGAGCGGACCGTAGATGGTCTGTGCGGACAACGTCTCCCAATCAGTTCCCGCCGCGGTGGCAACGGCGACGGCCGCCGCGGTCAGCCCGAAATTGGTGTACTCGTAGGAATCGCGGAACGCGCCCAGCGGCAACAGCCGAAGCCGGTCGAGAATTTGGCCGCGGTCGTAGCCGAGATCCTCCAGTAGGTCGCCCGCGTGATCGGGCAGTCCGGAGCGGTGCGCATACAGATCGCCGATCGTGACGTGCTCGGTGACGTAGGGATCGGCGAGGGCGAAGGACGGCAGCAGCCGGTGCACCGGAGTGTCCCATTCGACGCCTCCCGCGGCGATCCGGCGGGCGACGACCGTGGCCCCGACCGGCTTGGACAACGACGCCAGCTGGAAGACCGTATCCGGGTCGACCTTCTCGTCGGTGACGATGTTGCGAACGCCGAATCCCTTGCTGTACACGACCTTTCCGCCGTGAACGACGGCGACCGCCATGCCGGGAACCCCGGAGGAGGCGAACAGGTCTTCTGCGAGCCGGTCCAGCTCGCCCACGGCATCGTCGATCCGGCCGTCCGGTATCGGCACACCGGCGATCCGGTTGGGCAGCACCGCGGAACTGGACGGTGCTCCCGCTCGCGTTGAGTCCGCTCCGTCGCCGCCGCACCCCGCTATCGCGAGTATGAGGGCCGTCGCCATCGCCGCGGGGCCGAGCAACGTGTGCCGCGGTGTGCTCACGGATCGCCTCCTGGCTGTCGCAGCGACAAAAGACCAGATAAAGGCTAGTTGAGGTGAGATTGCTGCGCGGTCGATTCTGGCTTTCGCGGCGACGGGCCCCGCACTCGCCCGCCGCCGTCGAATTCCGGCAGATCAGACCGGCGGCGGACCTATCCGGCGGCGGGCGTCTCCCGGATCTCCACGATCGGAAGCACCAGCGCCGCGGGCGAAGTCGCCGGAACCGCCGGATTCACCGGTGCGATGGGAGCGATACGCCGGTATCCCGTGCCCACCGGTGGGCGGGCGTCCACCTCGCCCTTGTTCGGCCAGTACGCCGCCGCCCGCTCGGCCTGCGCGGTGATCGTCAGCGACGGGTTGACGCCCAGGTTCGCCGAGACCGCCGCCCCGTCGACGACGCTGAGCGTCGGGTAGCCGTACACGCGGTGGTAGCCGTCGATCACGCCGTGCTCGGCGTCGGCCCCGATCGCCGCGCCCCCCAGAAAATGGGCCGTGAGCGGGATGTTGAAGATCTCCCCCCAGCTACCGCCCGCGATGCCGCCGATCTTCTCCGCGACCCGCCTGGTGACGTCGTTGCCCACCGGGATCCAGGTCGGATTGGGTTCGCCGTGGCCCTGTTTGCTGGTCAGCTTGCGGCCGAACAGGCCGCGTTTGGTGTAGGTGGTGATCGAATTGTCCAAGTGCTGCATGACCAGCGAGATGATGGTCCGCTCACTCCAGTTCTTCGTGCTCAAGAAGCTGAGCAGATTCATCGGGTGCCGCAGCACCAGGCCGAGGAAGCGCAGCCAGCGCGGGATCCGGCCACCGCCGTCGACCATGAGCGTCTGGAGCAGCCCCATCGAGTTGGATCCCTTGCCGTAGCGGACCGGCTCGATGTGGGTGTCGGGAGTGGGATGAATGGACGAGGTGATCGCGACGCCCTTGGTGAAGTCGGTGCCGGGGCGCACCTGCTTGGTCGCGGCGCCCACGATCGACTCCGAGTTGGTGCGCGTGAGCACGCCGAGCCGATCGGACAGGTCCGGCAGCACGCCCCTGTCGCGCATGGCGAACAGCAGCTTCTGGGTACCGCGCGTGCCCGCCGCGAGCACGACGTGCGCGGCGGTGAGCGTGCGAGGTTGCTTGCGAATCCAGGCGCCGGTACGAACGGTGGACACGTCCCACGTGCCATCTGGATGCGGACGCAGCTCGGTGACCGTCGTCATCGGGATGACTTCGGCGCCCGCCTGCTCGGCCAGGTAGAGGTAGTTCTTCACGAGCGTGTTCTTCGCGCCGTACTTGCAGCCCACCATGCAGTCGCCGCATTCGACGCACCCGGTGCGCTCCGGCCCGACGCCGCCGAAGTAGGGGTCGGGCACGGTCTTGCCCGGCTCGCCGAAGAACACGCCGACCGGCGTCTGCACGAAGGTGTCACCGACACCCATGTCGTCGGCGACGGCCTTGAAGACCTCGTCGGCGGGCGTCATGTGCGGATTCCGCACCACGCCGAGCATCTGCTGCGCCCGCTCGTAGTACGGGGTGAGCTCGTCGCGCCAGTCGGTGATGTCACGCCACTGCGGGTCGCGGAAGAACGGCTCCGGCGGCACGTACAAGGTGTTCGCGTAATTCAGCGAACCACCCCCGACGCCCGCGCCGCCGAGGATGAGGACGTTGCGCAGCGGATGGATGCGCTGGATTCCGTAGCAGCCGAGTGCGGGCGCCCAGAGGAACTTCTTCAGCTCCCAGCTGGTCTTGGGCAGTTCGTCGTCGGCGAAGCGCCGGCCCGCCTCCAGTACGCCGACCTTGTACCCCTTCTCCACCAGCCGAAGCGCGGTGACGCTGCCGCCGAACCCGGAACCGACGATCAGCACGTCGAAATCCGTCGTCCGCTGGTCCATGTGGAACTCCTCGATCGTGTCGCCAGTGACTCGGCTAACACTACTCCCGGGTAAGTAACGGTTCGCAAGTCGGCTGGAACCAGCCGATCACTCCGGTAATCTGCGGTGCCGGTGGTTGCCCGCCCCGGTTAAAGAGCGATGCTCTCAATAGTTGACAACGCTCTCAGATGCGCGCATCGTTTCTGTTATGCCGACGACACCCCGCGCCCGCGCCAGGGCCCAGACCATGAACGACATCGTCCGGATCGGGCGCGAACACCTGGCGACCGAAGGCGCCGCCGCCTTGTCGCTGCGCGCGGTCGCGCGTGACCTCGGCGTGGTCTCCTCGGCGGTCTACCGGTATGTCCGCAGTCGCGACGAACTGCTGACCCTGCTCGTCGTGGACGGCTACAACGCCCTCGGCGACGCGGTCGACGAGGCGCTGGCCGAGGCAGGAGACGATCCGATCGACGGGCTGCGGGTTCTGGGCCGCACGGTGCGGCGATGGGCACTGGCCGAACCCGCTCGCTACGGGTTGCTGTTCGGTACGCCGGTTCCCGGCTACGACGCACCCGCCACCGAGACCACCGCGCCGGGCACCCGGGTGATCGTCGCGCTGCTGACCTTGTTCGCTCAGGCCCATCGTGCCGGCCGGCTCGCCGCGCCCGGTAAGGAGCCGCGGATCTCCGCGCCTCTCGCGGGCAGCTTCGCGCTGATCCGGGACGAGTTCCCGCTCGAGATGCCCGACTGGCTGGTCGTCCGCGGCGTGACGTTCTGGGTCGGCCTGTTCGGGGCGGTGAGCGCGGACGTCTTCGACATGTACGGCACCAACACTTTCGCCGACCGCGACGAGTTGTTCGAACTCCAGCTCGACGGACTGCTGGACATGCTCGGTCACCGCGGGTGACCACCCGCGGTGACAGGGCGGCCCGGCACTGTTCATGGCACGGTGTGCTGCGATGGAACTCGTGACGACGCCCGGCGAACAGTTCCCCGCACACGACGCGATCGCATGGGCGCACCGGATGGGTGCGCGCATTCCACTGGTCAATGCGCCGATGGGGGGTGTGGCGGGCGGACGGCTCGCCGCGGCGGTGACCGCGGCCGGTGGGCTCGGGATGATCGGGATGGGCAGTGCCGGATCGGTCCGGGCGCTGGAGCGGGAATTGCCGCACGTGCGCGGCATCGACGGCCCGTTCGGCATCGGTCTGGTCGATTGGGTGGTTGCCGAGGAGCCGCGACTGCTCGAGGTCGCGATCGAGGCGCGTCCCGCACTGATCTCGGTGAGCTTCGGGAACGACTTGGGCTGGGCCGCCCGAGTCGCGGACGAAGGGATCGTCCCGGCCACTCAGGTGTACAGCGGGCAGGACGCGCGACGTGCGCAAGCCGCCGGTGTCGGCGTCCTCGTGGCCCGCGGGGTGGAGGGTGGCGGGCACGGCGCCGTGAACGCGTCGCTGCTGCCGCTCCTGGAAGAGGTGCTGGACGCGGTAACGGTCCCGGTGCTCGCGGCGGGCGGCATCGGCGCACCGGGGGATCTCGCCGCTGTGCTGCGCGCCGGGGCCAGTGGCGCATGGCTCGGCACCTGCCTGGCGGCCTCCTCGGAATCGCTACTGTCGGATGCGGGCCGTCGCGCTCTGATCGAGGCACGCGGCGACGACACGGTGCTCACCCGCGCGTACGACGTCGGAATGGAATTGCCTTGGCCCGCCAGGTTTCCCGCGCGGGTGCTGCGCACCGGGTTCACCGACCGGTGGACCGGGCGAGAAGAAGAACTCGCCATGGACGCGGCGGCCAAGCGCGCTCTCACCGCGGCGCTCGCCGCTGACGATCCCGCCGCCGCGCCGATCGACGCGGGGCAGGGGGTCGGCATGATCACCTCCGTGGAACCGGCCGCGCGCGTGCTGGAGCGGCTGTGGGCGGGGGCGACCGGATCGGTCATGAGCTGAGCGGTTCAGTCCTCGCTGCTGGTTCGCTCACCGAGATAGCTGATCAACTCGGGATCGGAGGAGACCAGCCGGTCGACCTCCTCTCCGCCCGTGCACTGGTAGAGGGCGACGGTGACCGAACCGGGCCTGCGTCCGGCGACCCGCCAGATTCCGCCGGAATCGGCCCAGCGCCGCAGCATCGCGATGGGATCGTCGGTCATCGTCCACCTCCACTCGATGGTGTACCCCGAAGTGTCACCGCGGGACGGTGACCGGGTCGGAACAGCTGGCGGGCACGTCGACCAAGGAACAATCCTTCGGCGCACGGGTCGGCCGGTAACCGGGCGCGACGCCGCCGGTCCGGGTGATGTCGGTGTATGCGGCCACCGCGTCCGTCGGCTTGCGCGTGAGGGCCGGATCGGTGAGGACGTCGACGGTGTAGAGGCCGAAACGTGGTGTGTAGGAGCCCCACTCGTAATTGTCGGTCAGACTCCAATAGTTGTAACCGATCAAGTTCATGCCGTCGGCCTTGGCTCGCTGGAGCCAGTAGACGGTGTCGCGGAGTGAGTCGGCGCGGCTGTATCCGTCCGCGCGGGGCAGGCCGTTCTCGGTGGGCATTCCGTTCTCGACTATGTAGAGCGGCTTACCGGGGAACTGACGCGCATAGTGTTGCAGCGCGTAGTAGATGCCTTCGGGCTGCAGCGGGTTCTTCCACAACTCCGTGAAACTCGCCGTAAAGGTGAGGCTGTCGGGGGAGAGGCCGTAGTAGTAGTCGATGCCGATGTAGTCGAGCTTTGTGTCGATCCTGTCCACCAGCGGTTTGTTCACCACATCCTCACCGCCAGGGATGTAGGCGACATTGCTGGTCACCATGGCGCCCGGCTGTACCCGGTGGATGTAGTCGTAGATGCTGTTGTGCGCCTGGGCGATCCGGTCTTGCATCGCGGGCGCGGCCGCGGGCGGCAGTCCGCCGTGGCGCAGTTCGTTCAGCAGGTAGAAGGTCGGCTCGTTGAACGTCACCCACAACGGCTGGAACGGGGCGTAGCGATCGACGACCGCTCGTGCGTTGGCCAGCCAATCCTCGACGAGGTCCGGGTTGTTCCAGCCCCCGCGGTCGACCGCCCAGCCCGGGTAGACCCAGTGGTCGATGGTGATCATGGGACGCATGCCGGCAGCCGTGATCGCGGCGACGACGTCGTCGTAGAACTTCAGGCCCTCGAGGTCCCACTTGCCCGGCTCGGGCTGGAGGCGTGCCCACTCGACGCCGATGCGATACACCTTCACGCCCAGATCGGCCGCAAGGGCGATGTCCGAGCGGTAGCGCGCGTAGAAGTCGATCGAATCCCGATAGGGGTCAGTCGTTTTCCCGGACGCGACGTAGCGGGACCAGTTGCTGTCCGGGGCATGGCCTTCCGATTGATATCCCGACGAGGCGACGCCCCAAAGGAAATCCGGGCCCATCGGGGTGACCGCGGCGAGCGGCTCGGTGCGGGCGGCTGCTGGAGCGACGCCTCCGAGCAGTACCGCGGCGACGGCCACCAAGGCGGCAGAGACATGGCGGCGGTGTGAACGCATCGAACTCCTGTTCCGAAAGGGCTGGCCCTCGTCGACCCCGGGTGCTCGAACCGGGGTGGGGGAGGGCGGCACGGGGGACAGGGTAACTGGTCGCTTGTCCGTTTTCTCGAAAGTCGGGGAGTGGGCTGCGCTTCGAGGACTTGCGCGGTACGGAACTGCGTGGAGGGCGATGTGGCGGAGCCGCAACAACTAACATCGCTACAACTAACATGTTGATACGTAGATATTCGCATTGAACTATGTTTTTCCTTGACTTCAGAACCATGGAACACCTCCACAACCACCATGCGATCGCGCACGCACAACTCCGCCTAGGACGAGCCGATCCAAGATCACGTTCGGCCTGTTCGGGCTCCAACTGGATCGGCGCAGCCAGGCCGGGCCGGGGGATCACCAGCGACCTCGTCCGGTGCGGTGACCAGCGGGATTGCGTAGAAACGGATGCAATTCGAAACCTGCACCGCAACAGAAACTTCGCAATGGATATCGAAGACCGAGAGGCCAACTGTGCATAGATGTCGGTACGAGGTGTTAGATCTGTTGTAGAGCGCCTGCCAGCCTGCGAGTCCGCTACGGAGAGGTGTCCTGAATTGGTGTCTAATCCGTTGCCGCGCGTGGCGCGACGGCTCGCTCAGCAGCGCTGGGTGATGCGGTCGGCGCCGGTCGTGCTCCGGCTCGAGCGCGTGATCCGGCGGGTGAGCGGCGGGCGAAAGGGTGTCCTGGATCTGGCGGGGTTGCCGTCCATCGAGGTCACGGTACCGGGCCGGAAGACGGGGATCCCGCGGACCACGTCGTTGCTGTATGTCCCGCACGGTGCGGACTTCATCGTCCTCGGCTCGAATTGGGGGAGTTCCGAACATCCGGCGTGGTCGGCGAATCTGCGTGCCGCGCAGACTGCCTCGGTCCGGCACGAGGGTGAGCAGTTCCTGGTGGCGGTGCGTGAGATCGACGGTGTGGAGCGCAAGCCCTTCTGGGATCTGGCGGTCGAGTTCTGGCCAGGTTACGCCATGGAGTACGAGCTCTCCGGCGGCCGTGTGTTCCGGATCTTCGAGCTGCGCCGTAAATCCGGCTGAGGTGGCGTTGGCGGGGAGACGGGCGGCGCTGCGATGTCGGTGGGGCCGATTACGGTGGGGCGGTGACCACGCATCTGACCCACTGGGGCGCGTTCGAGGCGGACAGCGACGGTGAACGACTGACGGAGGTCCGGCCGTGGCGTGGTGATCCGGAGCCGATGCCGTTGATCGGGAACGTCGCTTCTGCGCAGCACCACCCCACCCGGATTGATCGGCCGTATGTCCGCCAGGGTTGGCTGGAGAACGGGCCGGGGCCGGGGCCGCGCGGTTCGGAGGCTTTCGTTCCGGTGTCGTGGGAGCGGGCGTTGGACCTGCTGGCCGGCGAGCTCGGCCGGGTGTACCGGCGGTATGGGGCGGAGGCGGTGTATGGCGGTTCGTACGGCTGGGCGAGTGCGGGGCGCTTCCATCACGCGCAGAGTCAATTGCACCGCTTCCTGAACTGTCTCGGCGGCTACGTCCGGCACGTGAACAGTTACAGTCTGGGCACTTCGACGGTTTTCCTGCCGCACGTCATCGGTGACATCGGCTGGTTGACGCAGCAGGCGACGGCGAAGACGGTACTGGCCGAGCACTCCGAACTCGTGGTGGCCTTCGGTGGTCTGTCACCGAAGAACGCGGCGGTGTCGCCTGGTGGCGTCTCCCGGCACAACGTGCGGGGCTGGATCACGGCGGCGCGGGAGCGGGGCTGCCGGTTCGTGTCGATCAGTCCGTTGCGCGACGACACCCCGCCGGAGAGCGAAGCCGAGTGGATCGCGCCGCTGCCTGGCACCGACGTGGCGATGATGCTTGCGCTGGCTCAGGTGCTGGACGCGGAAGGCTTGGCGGACACGACGTTTCTGCGTGAGTACACGGTCGGCTACGAGCGTTTCGCGGCGTATCTTCGTGGCGCGGTGGATGGAGTCGTCAAGGATCCGGAGTGGGCGGCGGCGATCACCGGTGTGGGGGCAGAGCGTATCCGGATGCTGGCGCGCGAGATGGCCGCCGCCCGAACGCTGGTGACGGTGAGTTGGTCGCTGCAGCGAGCGCGACATGGTGAGCAGCCGTTGTGGGCGGGTGTGGTGCTGGCGGCGATGCTGGGGCAGATCGGCCTCCCCGGCGGCGGGTTCGGGCATGGTTACGGATCGGCCGCGGGCGTCGGGGAACCGGCGCGCCGGCCGGTGCCGCGACTTCCGCAGGGGCGCAATGGTGTTGATGCTTTCATCCCGGTCGCGCGGATCGCGGACATGCTGCTGAATCCGGGTGCGTCCTATCGGTACAACGGTCAGGATCTGGTGTATCCGGATGTGCGGTTGGTGTATTGGTGTGGCGGCAATCCGTTCCATCACCATCAGGATCTGGCCCGTTTGCGAATGGCGTTCGAACGGCCGGACACGGTGGTGGTGCACGATGCGTTCTGGACGGCTACCGCGCGGCACGCGGACATCGTGTTGCCGTCGACGATGTCCATCGAGCGCGATGACTACGGCGCGGGGGAAGGTGACCGGTCGTTCTTTCCGATGCGAGCGCTGACCCGCCCGCCTGCCGAGGCGCGCGACGATTATCGGATCTTCGCCGAGGCGGCGGATCGGCTCGGGGTCGGCAAGGAGTTCACCGAAGGACGTTCGGTCGCGGAGTGGCTGCGGCATCTGTACGAGCGGTGGCGAGTAGAGCACTCGCGTGCGGGACAGGAGTTTCCGGATTTCGACGCGTTCTGGTCCGGCGAGGCACTCGAGCTTCCGATGCCGGACCCGCGGCAGGTGCTTGCCGCGGACTTTCGCGCAGACCCGGACCGGTACCCGCTGAGCACGCCCAGCGGGAAGATCGAGATCTTTTCGTCGACGATCGATGGCTTCGGGTACGCCGATTGCCCGCCGCATCCGATGTGGCTGGAGCCGGAGGAGTGGCTCGGTGGCGCGGCGGCGGAGCGGTTCCCCGTGCAGTTGGTGGCGAACCAGCCGCGGACGAAGTTGCACAGTCAGCTGGACGTGGGCGCCTATAGCCAGTCGGTGAAGATCTCCGGGCGGGAACCGATCCGGATGCATCCGTCGGACGCCGAGGCTCGTGGTCTGCGTGCCGGTGAGATCGTGCGGGTGTTCAACGATCGGGGTAGTTGCCTGGCGGGGTTGGTCGTCGACGAGGGGGTGCGAGCCGGTGTCGCGCAGTTGTCCACCGGCGCGTGGTACGACCCTGAGCCGGCGGATCCGGCGTTCTGCCGTCACGGTAATCCGAACGTGCTGATCGCCGACCGTCCGTCCTCGACGCTCAGCCAAGGGTGCGCCGGGCAGCTCACTCTGGTGGAGATCGAGCGTTATGCGGGCCCGCTCACGGAGGTGGAGGTGATCCGCCCGCCGGACAGGACGGGCGCGGAAGCGTTGTGAGGTCGCCGAGCAAGGCGAAGCTGCCTGGTCGATGGAGGTGATGATGGATCTGGATCTGGCGGCGTTGCGGGCGTTCGTCGCTGTGGTGGAGGAGGAGCAGTTCGGTCACGCCGCCGCTGTGCTGGGTATCAGCCAGCAGGCGGTCTCCAAGCGCATCGCGAAACTCGAATCGCAATTGGGTGCGGAGCTTTTCGAGCGTGGACGCGGCGGTAGCGCGCCGACCGCCGCGGGTCTTCGGCTGTTGCCGCATGCGCGTTCACTGCTCGTGGGCGCCGAGGCGGCGGTGCGGTCCGTGCGCGAGCAGGTGCGACCGTTGCGGGTGGCGGTTCTGGGTAAGCGTATGGCCGCGACCGAGTTGATGGAGTTCTATCTCGCGCGTCATCCGCGCTGTGAGATCGAGATCGTCATGTCGAACATGATCACGACGTCGCGGGAGGCGCTGCGCGGCGGTCTGGTCGACGCGGCCTTGGCCCGCGCGCACGGCGGCCCGGTGGCGTTGCCCGGTGACATCGTCGCGGCTCCGGCGTATCTGGAGCCGCTGTATCTGCTCGTGGGTAAGGACCATCCGTTCGCGGGGCGGTCGACGATCGGGTTGCGGGAGATCGCGGGGCATCCGGTGTGGGTGCCCGGTGCGGCCGTGCCGTCGGAGTGGGCCGATTTCTATCGAGAACTCAGCGCGTTCAGCGGGATTCCGATCGATACCGGGGGTCCGCTGGAAAATATGGCGGGAATCGTCGAACGTATCGCGGATTCGTCGTCGTTGGCGACCTTCACCGGTGACGGCGGGCAGACGCCGTGGCATCCGAACGTGCGGCGGCTGATGATCGTCGATCCCACTCCGGCCTATCCGCTGGCGCTGCTGTGGTCGGCGGGTCACCGGCATCCGGGATTGCGGCATTTGATCGAGCATGTCGCGGAGAACTACAACCGGGATACCGCCGCCGCCTGCTGGGTTCCCGAACCCGATCAGGAGCTGTTCGGCGTGCCCGGTGCGGTGGCCGGTCGGTAGTGTCGGTCCGTGCCTCTACCATTCCCCGGGTGACCGGATACGACCCGCTCGACGCGTTCGAGCACCTCGACACCTCGACGTTGCCGCCGCGCCAGCAGCGGATTCTCGCCACGATTCGGGACTGGGTTCTGCGGTACGGGTATCCGCCGAATACGCGCGAGATCGGTGACGCGGTGGGTCTGCGGTCGGCGTCGTCGGTGTCCAAGCATCTGAAGAGCTTGGAGGAGCGTGGTTTTCTGCGCCGCAGCCGGACGGTGTCGCGTCCGATCGACGTGCGGATGTTCTTGCGGGCTCCGGTGCCGCGGGAGACGGCGGAGGATTCGGTGGCGGTGCCGGTGGTCGGCGATATCGCGGCGGGCGCTCCGATCCTGGCCGAGGAGCATGCCGGCGACACGATGACGTTGCCGCGCGAGTTGGTCGGCCGTGGCACGGTGTTCGGGTTGCGGGTGCGTGGTGATTCGATGATCGACGCGGCGATCTGTGACGGCGACATCGTGGTGGTGCGACAGCAGCGCGAGGCGCATTCCGGGGAGATCGTGGCGGCGATGATCGACGGAGAAGCGACGGTGAAGGTGTACCGGCGGCGTAGCGGTCACGTGTATCTCGAGCCGCGCAATCCGGCCTACGAGGTGATCGATGGTGACGAAGCGGTGGTGCTCGGCAAGGTCGTGTCGGTGATGCGGCGGGTCTGAGCTCGGTGCGCCTGCTCGATGGGCGTCGGGTCGTCGCGTTGACCGGCGCAGGTCTCGACCGACATGGGATCGTGGTGGTCGAGCAGGTCGGGGCCTTGCTTGCCCCAGTAGCCGCCCAGGTCGACGCGACCCGAGCTGCGATCAATGATCTGGGGAGTTCGGGCCGTTCCCGCCGCGCGGCACTGCGGATCGCTCCCTCGGTGGGGCGGCGCATTCTCGCAGGGCCGCGACCGCGGCATTGAATCCGCTCATCCCGTGGGCTCCCGGCCCTGGCGGGACGGCGGCCGAGCAGATGAACATCCGGTTCGCCACATGATAGGGGCGCCTGGTGATGCGTGGTCCGCCGAAGACGAGCTGGCGGATGCTCTTGTCGCCGGTCAGGATGTCTCCGGCCACATAGTTGGGATTGTAGGCCTGCATGTCGATGGGACCTACCACGGTGGTGGCGAGGACGCGGTCTCGGAACCCCGGTGCGAACCGTTCGACCGCATCGAGCAGTACTTCGGTGATGTCCTCCGAATATCCTTGTGGCACATGGGCATACATATCGACCGGGTGCACGTTTCCTTGTGAGCGTGTTGGGTCGGCGAGGTACTGCTGTCCGACGATGATGAACGGTCGGTCGGAAAGCCGACCTCGATGCACAGCGCGTTCGGCGCGGACCACGTCAGCTGCGCTGCCGCAGATGTGCAGGCTTCCCGATTTCCTGGCGTGCGGGCTGGTCCAGGGAATGCCGCCCTCTACGGCCAGGCTTATCTTGTAGGCGGCGGGCCCGTGCCGGAAGCGCCGGTAGGCCCGGGCGATCCGCGACGGTAGCCGGTCACCGGCGATGTCGGCGATAGCGGCCGGGGCAAGATCGAACATCACGAGGTCGGCCGGCGGCAGTCGGTTGAGCGACTCGACCCAGAAGCCGGTCTCGATCTTTCCGCCCAGATCTCTCAGCGCCGCCGCCATGGCTTCGGTGATCGCGCGCGAGCCGCCCACCGCGACTGGCCACCCGTAGCGATGGCCCGCGGTGGTGATGCCGAGACCGATCGCCGCGGACAGGATTCGGTGCTGTGGTTGCCAGCCGTGCGCCATGTTCCCGGCGAACAACGCCCGTCCCCGCTCGGTCCGGAACAGCCGTCCGAGCGCGGCGGCGGGGATCAGGGTCGGGATGCCGAATCGGGCCAGCCGCAGCGGATGTGACGGTATCCGTAGGAGCGGTTGCATGACATCCTGCGCCAGCAGCTCGTATCCAGCGGCGGGGCCGGCGAACAGGCGGCGCCATATCGGCCCGTCCGGCCCGAGGCCCGCCGCGGTCTCTTCGACGGATTGATACAGCACTGCCGCTGTTCCGTCGTCGAGCGGGTGAACGCAGTCGATGTCCGGCCATGCCCATTCCAATCCGTAGCGGGCCATGTCGATTCCGGCGAAGAACGGTGAGCCGACGGCCATGGGGTGGGCCATGGCGCAGTGGTCGTGCAGCAGACCGGGGAGGGTGAGTTCGCCGGAGCGGGTGCCGCCGCCGATGGTGGCGGCACCTTCGAGCACGGTGACGTCGACCCCGTGACGGGCCAGCGTCACGGCGGCAGCCAGTCCGTTCGGCCCGGAGCCGACCACGATCGCCGTGGTCATCGCGCACGCGCCGAGGAAAGATCCTGGGTGTCGTCGTGGTGGAGAGGATGAACCGGGAACAGATCGCCCGGCTCCGGCCACGGCTGGCGGGCAAGCATGTCCTCGACCAGTACGTAGCCCTCCTCGATGACCCCGGTTCCGGCATCGATGATGCGGTATGCCTGGCGTTGCCGGTGGATGGGCTGAGATTCGAGGACGACGATGCGAAGCTCGCCCTCTTCGAACTGACAGCGCCGTTGCAGCGCTGCCAGCAGCTGTTCGTTGTGCAAGTGCCCTTCACCGAAGTTCCAGCCCAGCAGCGGGCCTGCGACGATCTCTCCGTCGCGGACGGCGTAGTCCTCCGCGTTGTCGACGGCCCGTGCGATAAGGCCGTTGAGCGCCCGGCCGTGGGTGTGCATCGATCGCCAGCCGAGCCCGGTCTGGATGAGGATGTCGGCGATCTCGGGGCCGTACAGCTTGGTCAACTGGGTGACCGGCAGCGCGGCGCTCATGGTGACATGCTGCTCGAGTTTCAGTTCGGCGTCCCCGCGGAAACACCAGGCGCTGGTGGCCCAGTTTCCTGCGTAGTAGCGCATCGATGTCAGGAACGAAACCCATTGCGGCCGAATATGTCCCACGACGACGACAAGTGCGGAGAAGAGGATCATCGCGAGTACCAGCGGCGATCGAAGCTGCTGGACGTGGATGTAGCCGTAGTGTCCGAACAGGTAGAACAGGCTGAAGATGAAGAAGATGTTCCATTCCAGCGGCACGCCCATCGGGACGGTGGAGATGATGTGCAGGTGGAAAACGGCCATGAAGATGATCGCCGCCCAGGTCAGTGGGCCGCCGTGGCCGAGGAACACGAGGTAGGCGGGAACCAGGTATTCCACGACGGTGCCGCCGTGGGCCAGCAGAGCCGGGATACGTGACGGCCGCAGGTCCTGCGGTGGGTTGCGGTACATCTTGCGCTTGAGCCATCCGAGTCGCATGACGGGGCTGTTGCTCATCATGACGGCGACCACGTGCCCGAAGTGATGGTTGAGCTTGGATGTGGCCGCACCCCACCACAGTGCCAGCATGACCAGCTTGAATCCGATCACCATGTCGGCGAAGGGGACGAAGAACATCAGCAGCATCAACAGGTAGTGCTCGGGGCGTGCGGCCAGAAACACCGTCTTGTCTCGCAGCCCGAGCACGCAGAGGGCGATGACCAGAGCGACGACGACCATGGGATCGAGCAGGCCTACCTGACCGCCGTCCACCGGCGGAACGCCGCGGCCGGAGGCGAGCAACGCCTGGATTCCGGATCCGAGGACGACCGCGTACAGGGCGACATCGATGACTCCGCGCTCGTCACCACGGGTGAACGGCACCTTGCCCGGCCATGGCGGCAGCCGCAGGGTGCCGGGACGCAGGAAGTACAGCAGCCCGCCGAGTGGCGGCAGGAACCGCATGGTGAGGGGTCCGAACCCGCATCCGAGCCCGAGTATTTCGAACAGCAGAGTCCAGACGACGAGTTTCTGGTAGACGATCGGCTCGGTCCACCACGAGCTGATGTCGGTGAGCGCCCCGAGCCCGGGGGTCAGGGAGATCACCGCGCCCGCGCCGAGGACGTACAAGGCGCATTTGACGATGTAGAGCAGGTAGACGGCAAGAGGCGTGCCGAAGCCGTGTTCGACCCAGTGCTCGGCAACGGTGCGCAGCCGTTCACCGCGCGGACGGGTCTTCCATTCGGCGTAGTCGATGTCCGGAAGGTCTGGTTTCGTGAATCCCATGGCAGATGTCTTTCGAGAGGGAAAGGAGGGGGTCAGAGGGTCGCATCGACCGAGAGGCCGCGCAGAATCCGCTTGTCGATCTTCCCGACGGGGTTCTTCGGGATCTCGTCTACGGTCACGATCAGCCCGGGAAGCTTGTAGGCGGCCAAAGACTTTCGCAGTAGCTCGAGAATCTTTTCCGGCTCGACCGCGGCACCGTCGCGATAGGACACGAAGGCGATGGGCACTTCGCCGTAGACCGGGTGCGGTCGACCGATCACGGCGGCCTCGAGCACCTGTGGGTGGGTGTAGATCGCGGACTCGATCTCCTTGGGATAGATGTTCTCTCCGCCGCGGATGATCATGTCCTTGATGCGGTCGACCAGGGTGAGGTAGCCGTCGGCGTCCATGCGACCGATGTCTCCGGTGTGCAGCCAGCCGTCGACGATCACCTTCGCCGTCTCCTCCGGCCGGCCCAGATATCCCCGCATCACGGTCGGACCTTTGATCACGACCTCGCCCACCGATCCGGCGGTGAGGAAATTGCCGTCGCTGTCGACGATGGCGATCTCCTGCCCTGGCAGCGCGAGACCGACGGTGCCGGGTTTGCGGACACCGTCGAGTGGATTGCCCGTGCTCGCGCACGTCCCCTCCGACAGGCCATAGCCTTCGTAGATCGGGATTCCGTAGCGCTCTTCGAATCGGGTGAGCAGTTCGACCGGCATCGGAGCCGCACCGCAGAGCGCGAACCGGACCGAGGAGGTGTCGGGCCGGATCTCGGCCGGCAGTGCCGACAGCATGGCGTAGATGGCTGGCACCGCGGAGAAATAGGTCGGCCGCGCCGCCTCGACCCTGTCGAAAAAGGTCCGCGGCGAGAACCGGCCCGCGACGGTGGCCCGGCCGCCGGCGAGCAGCGGCGACAGCACGCTGACCACGATGCCGTTGACGTGGAACAGCGGCAGGATCAGCAGGCTATGGTCCTCGGCGGTCAACCGCATACCCGCGACCATCGTCTCGGCCATCACCAGGATGTTCGCGTGCGTCAACTCGACGCCCTTCGGACGTCCGGTGGTACCGCTGGTGTAGATGATCAACGCGAGCGCGTCGTTCGAGAATTCGGTCGCTTCCGCGGCGCCGCCGCGGCCTTCGTGCCGATTCAGCTCCGCAACCGCGATTCGCTGCGGTTGACCGGCCTCGCTGGACTCGCGTTCGTCAGCGCAGACAAGGACGCGAGCGCGGGAATCGGCCAGCTGATAGTCGGCTTCGGCCGCGGTCGACGACGGGTCGATCGGCGTCGCCGCGGCACCCAGCCGCCAAGCCGCGAACAATGTCACGATCAATTCGAGCCGGTTCGGCAACCGCACGGCCACGACATCGCCGACACCGATCCCCGCCTCCGACAGCCGATCGGCGTACTTCCGCACGAAGTCGAGGAACTCGGCGTTGGTGATACTTCCCAAGTTGTCGTCGGCAATACACGGGTTGGTGGGGAAGCCTCCGGCACGTATGTCCGGGAGGGCAGCGAAGTGCATGTCGATCTCCTTGCTAACTCGGCAGCTCACTTGCGTGAACGCCACGTTAGGAAGGTGATGTGACCTGGACCATATTGTGAGCGCATGAAGATAGCGGGAGGGATCGTGCGCAGCGCACGAGGGATATCTCGGTCACCCCACGGGCTGCAGCACAGTCGACCCCAGCCATCGGCAGGCCAGCAGGGCGACCTCGACGTCCAGTCGTCGCTCCCGAAGCGAATGTCCCAGTACCGCTTCCGCCTTGCGAATCCGGTACTGGACGGTGTTGCGGTGCAGCACCAGCCGCTCTGCCGTTGTCTGGAAGCTGCCGTTCGTCTCCAGGAAGACACGCGCGGTCTCGCGGAGCTGCGCCGTGGCATCGTCGTCACGCGCGAGCGACCCGAGAATTTCGCTGATCCATGCCCGGGTGGCGGTGAGGTCCGAGCACATCAGCGCGATCGGCCCGAGCTGAGCCGAACACGACATCGACGCACGCTGCGGTGCCGGTGCGGACATCGCGACCACCTGCGCTTGTGTCGCCTGGCGATGGGTCAGCCGGAAGCCTTCCAGTCCGGTGGCCGGTCTGCCCACCGCGACCCATGTCTGCTCCGGAGTGCGCACCGTGGCGGGATCGACATTCAGTTCCGGTTGCGGGAGCCACGCCCACAGGGTCGATTCGTCGGCCGGGATCAGCAGCGGTGGTCCTTGGCAGGACAACTGATCGGCGATGGCCGTCGCCACTTGTTTGGCCGCGCGCAGTTGATCCGCGCCCGCGTCGGACCAAATGACCATGCCGAGGTGGGTTCGATCGAGCCGATATCCCAGTGCGCGCTCGCTGTCATCCGGGTCGACGCGCTGTCCGGACAGGATCGAGCGCACCCTCGCGGTACGGACGGCCATCTGGTTCTGCAGCCACCGGTCCCGCTCGTCCTGGTAGGCGGTCACGACTTGTTGGGAGACCCGATCGATATAGGCGAACGAGCGGTCGGTCATCTCGGCCACTGCGGAGGTGATCAGGGCGACGTCGTTGGTCGCCGCGGTGAGTTCGCCGAGCATGTGGTCGTTGAACAGTCGCTGTCCGATGCGGTAGGCCCGCAGCAAGGCGGCGATCGAAGTGCCGCGCTGGGCCATGCGCCGGGCGTACTCCAATGCCTCCGTGGGAGCCTCGAGCTCGTCGATGTCGAGCCCCAGCTCGTAGATATGCAACGCGATCACGACGTTGCCGGTGACGCTGGCCCGCAGCAGTGACTCCACCCGGCTGTCGCCGCGCAGCTCCGGCTCGATGTGGAGCATCTGCTCGGTCAGACGTTCGGACAAGCCGAGCGCATGTCGGCTCAGTTCGCCCGCGATCCTCGCGAGCAGTTCCGCGGCGTCGCTCCGCATGATCATCCTGACATCTTCACGATCGAGCGGACTCCGGCGGGCTCGGCCTTCGACCGCCCACGATCCGCAGCGCGAGGTCCGCGTAATAGTCGCCGATGTCCTCCGGTGACCAGGAGCCACCCTCGTGGTACCAGCGCGCGATATCTATTCCCAGCGAGAGCAGAGCGGTCGCGGCCATATGGGTATTCGAGTTCTCGAACACTCCGGCTGCCGCCCCGCGCTCGATCAAGCTCCGGACCTCGCCCTCGATCGCACGCCGGGTTTCCTTGATCTCTTGTTGATGTTCCGGGCTCAGTGCGGCGAGTTCGTAATTGATGATCCGGGCGACGGTGTGGGCGCGGGCGTGATGGATCGTGAACTCCCGCATCACGGCGATCAGTTGCTCGGCGGGGTCTTGTGCCGAAGCGATGGCAGTGCGGACGTGCTCCAGGGTGTCCAGGTGACCGGCGCGTGAGATCTGGTAGAGCAATTCTTCCTTGGAACGGTGATACACGTAGATCGTCCCCGTGCTCACCCCGGCGATCGATGTGATGTCGCGGGTGGTCGACCCGTGGAAGCCGCGTTCGGCGAAGGCCACCACCGCGGCGTCGAGCAGCCGCGCTCGGGTCTGGTCCGCGCGCGATCGGTCCTCTGTGTCGGTCACCTGGACAGTATGGCTCTACGCAGCGAGCACGAGTTTGCCGGTCAGCATCCGGCATTTCTCGGCGCCGCCCGCGATCCCGATCACTCTCGTACCTTTGATCTTCGCGATCTGACCGGCGATGCTGCCGACAGCACCTGCGGCCGCGGAGACCACCACCGTGTCGCCGGCTCGGAGTTCGCAGACCTCGCGCAAACCGGAATAGGCGGTCATGTCCGGCATCCCGAGCGTGCCGAGCCAGGTCGGACCGCCTGCCGAAGCGCCCGCGTCGGGCAGCCCCGGCGGCCGTTTCGCGAGCCGCGCCTGCTGGGTTGTTGTCACGTGGTCTCCTTTTGTGCGCCGAACGGATCGGGTCAGAGAGCGCCGAGTCCGCGTCGTCGGCCGGAACCGAGCATTCCGCTTTCTTACGCGGGCAGCGCGACGAGGTCCGCCAGCAATCTCCGATGGTGGCCGGGACTTCCCAGTCCTATCTGGTCGGCCTTCGCGCGTTTGAGGTACAGGTGTGCCGGGTGCTCCCAGGTCATGCCGATCCCGCCGTGTAATTGGATGGCCTCCTCGGCGGCCCGCACCGCGATATCGCTGCAATAGGACGCCGCGACGGCGGTGGCGATCACGCTGTCGGGGTCGTCGGCCGCGTATGTTCCCGCCGCATACCGCGCGGCGGCCGAGGCCGACTCGACCTCGACGTAGAGGTCGGCGAGGCGGTGCTTGATCGCCTGGAATCCGCCGACCACCCGGCCGAACTGGCGTCGCAGCTTCAGATACTCGACGGTTGTCTCCAGGCACCAGGCGGCGATTCCGGCTTGCTCGGACGCGAGGAGTGCGGCGCCGATTGTCAAGCCGGATTGGATAGCTGCCCAACCGGATTCGGCGGCGACGACGACCCGGCCCGGCACGGAGTCGACAGCGACGTCAGCCAGCGGGCGGGTCATATCCAGGGAGACCACCGGCTTGATCTGCGCCGCGGCGGCCGTCAGCGCGTGCACCTCCGTGCCGTTCGCCGTCTCGACGGCGGCCAGCAGTACATCGGCGTCGAGCGCACCGGCGACGCTGGTAACCAGTCCGGACAGCCGGCCCTCCGCATCAGCCGTCAAGGTCGGGATGTGCGTCGCGAGCGCAGTGGAGAACGGCGTCAGCAGCGCTGCGGTGCAACTACCGTCGCCGAGTCGACCGACCAGCGTGGAGTCGCCCGCGAGCAGGACGGTCGCGGCGATGACGCTGCTGGTGAGAAATGGGATCGGTGCGACGAACCGCCCGAACTCCTCGAGGACGACGGCGGCGTCACGAGCTGTACCGCCCGCTCCGCCGCGGTCCTCGGGGATGAGGAGACCCGCGAGCCCGAGGTCGTCCCTGACCGATGTCCATAGCGTCCGAGTCAGTGTCCGATCGCCGTCGTAGGCCCGCGCGACGGCGGACGGGTCGCATCGGGTGGTGAGCAGGTCACGCACCGCGCTCCGCAAGGAGGTCTCGACATCGGTATCGAGCAGCAGGATGTCGCTGATAGCACTACCTTCGTTCATGGCTGGGACCTCCGGGGAACGCTTTTGTTGCTTGTCCTGCGAGGACTGAAATGAGACGGCGTCCCCGGGGG